>PBTJ01000077.1 GCA_002726925.1 Gammaproteobacteria bacterium
CGTGCCGGCAGACTTGCCACTGTCACGCATTCATGCATTGGTCGCTGAAAAAACTACTTGGATTGAGCGAAAAAACGCTGAGGCCGAGCGCAAGAGAGTCGCTAGTGCCGAGCTTGCTGAGTCCAGCGCAACGTTAACAAATGGTTCTAAGATTCTGGTGCAGGGTGAGCCGTTACCGCTACGACTGTATGAGGCTGACGACATGCAGGTAGTGCAAATTTCCGACTGCCTGGAGATTCACGCTGCTGCCGATTTGCTCGCTGACACCGAGCAGCTGCGCGCGCTGGTGGAGCAGTGGCTCTATCGGCGGGCGGTGGAAGAGCTGAATTTTTGCGTTAACGTCTACAAACAACGAGTCGGGGCAGTACCGACGAAGATTCAGATCAAAGACTATCGGGCGCGGTGGGGCAGCTGTAAGCCTGACGGCAGTATCCAGTTGAACTGGCGACTCATTCACGCACCCATGCACATCATGGACTATGTGGTGGTGCATGAACTTTGTCACCTGCTCGAAATGAATCACAGCAAACGCTTTTGGTCTGAGGTTGAGCGGGTAGAGCCGCAGTACAAAATGAAAAGACAATGGTTGAAAGATAATGGTTGGCAGCTGAGTTTTTAGCACGCTGGCCTCTTTGTGTTATCGCGTTCGGTCCGTTTTGGAACAGCGACAAAAAAGGATTTTCCTGTGAGTGATATGCCAAGGGTTAGGGCGGTTGCCCACGCCGACAAAGAAAAAGCCCTGTACACCATCATTGTCGCCTTTGCTGCCGATCCATTGACGCGCTGGGTCTTGCCCCAAGCAGACAGATACTTAACCTACGGCATACGCATTTTCGATGCTTTTGGGGGCGCAGCCTTTGCGGCTGGTACCGCCTACGAGGTATCAGGCTTTGCCGGCGTCGCCCTTTGGGTGCCACCGGGCCATGAGGATGGGGATGAGGCGGCACAGGAGGCGGCACAGGAGGCCTTTGGGCAAACTCTGCAGGAGATCGTTGCGCCGGAGAGACTCGATGAGGTTACTCGTGTGCTGGATGAAATGCAGAGCTACCATCCGCTAGAGCCGTGCTGGTACCTGCCTTTGATCGGGGTTGATCCACGCTACCAAGGACAGGGCTGCGGTGCGAAGCTGATGAAATACGCCCTCGCTCAATGCGATGCACAGGGCTTGCCGGCCTATCTAGAATCTTCGAACCCAGCCAACATCACGCTGTATGAGCGTCATGGTTTTGAGTTGATGGGGCGTATTCAAAGCGCCAGTTCGCCGCCAGTGCATCCAATGTATCGAGCGGCGCGCTAAGGGCGCTTCGTCGAGCTTCTTTGGCTTACTCGGGCTGCCTGCTCGGTTCGCGCTCTAGCGCGAGAAGTTGCCGGTAATGGTTGCCTGAGCGAGAACATTGCCGGCGTAGGCCTCTTCAAACTCGCTACGCGTGAGCGCATCGAGGCGCGTCATTCGTGGTTGATCGGTGCTTAGGGCATAGAGGACGAAGTAGTAGGTATGAGTATTGCCCTGAGGTGGACAGGGACCCTCGTAGTCGTTGGTCCCTGCGTAGGTCAAGCCCTCAACCACATCGCTAAAGCCGGTGTCATCGGTCAACGTTGCCGGATCGATGTCTTCCACCAAGCGTTCAATCGCGGCGTCGATGTTGAACAAATTCCAATGTACGCAAGCATTAGCATCGGTGCCGCATGGCGCGGTTTCGTCGTCGATGATCAAGGCAAAGGAGTCGGTTGACTCCGGGGCATTGCGCCAGCTCAGCTGGGGTGAGTAGTTGTTGCCGCCGAGATCGGCACAGGCGTGAATTAGCGGAATGGACGTGCCCGTATCGAAGGCGCTTGCAGTGAGCTGAAAGTCATCGNTCTCATCGTTGGTTACCGTGACGATGATGGCTAACGAATCGCTGGCCGAGCCGTCGGAAACCATCAACANCAGGTTGTAGACGTTGTCGCCGCCGTCATCTTCGGGAGCCTCAAAGTTTGGGGNCGACGCAAAACTCAACACNCCGTTGTCGTCGATGCTAAATAAGCTGGCGTCAGCGCCACTGAGTGAGAACGANAGGGCGTCGCCATCNGCNTCGCTGGCGGCGACATCGAGCACTAAGGCGGTGTTTTCCGCCACCGAAACCTCACCTTGGGATGTGATGGATGGGGCACTATTGGCGTCTTCACCGGCGGTCGTATTTTCATCGCCGTTCCCACTGCCGCCACCACCACAAGCTGTTAGGGCAATAGCGCTCGCGAGCACTAGGCCAATAAAACCCCCATCACGCTGATGCATTGTCATGCAGGTCCTCATATATGAACCAAAGGATGACGCTACCGCGATGATGGTGGTTGAGCAATGAAATGTTGCACCGCGACCGAGGTCACACGGGTGTGTGCCTCAGTTGTAGGCTAGCGATTTGCGCCCGAAAAGCGCTTCAGTCGAATAGCTCACCGCCGCAAACGGAAGCCGTAGTGCCATGCTTTTCAAACGCCTTAATGACGTTGGCACCGGTGCGCCAGCGGTGCACTTCATCCGGGCCGTCGACTAAACGCTGGGANCGAATGCCCGTGTACCAGCGTGCGAGCGGCGTATCATGGCTATAGCCAAGTGCGCCGTGTAGCTGCAGCGAGGTNTCGACAACCTGATGCACCATGTTGGCTAAGAAGACNTTGGCGATACCATTTTCATTGCGCAGATCCATGCCGTTCTCAGCTTTGTACGCAATATGCAGCAGCATCAAACGCGCCTTATAAATCTCCGACGCGCAATCAGCCAGCATCCACCGCACACCTTGGCGATCCGCCANGCGTTCACCAAAAGTGCTGCGGTTGGTCACATGCTTGGCGGCGAGATCAAGCGCTCGCTGCGCCATGGCAACATTGTGCATACCGTGACGGAGCCGACCGTAGGCCAAACGATGCTGGCCCATGTTGAAGCCCTGGCCTTGCCCACCAAGAATGTTCTCGCGCGGCACGCGCAGATTTTCAATTTTGATTTCCGAGTGACTGCCACCGAGCTTCAGGCCCAAGTCGGTATGGGGCTGCATGGTCTCGATGTTGCGCACGATGTGATAACCCGGGTTAGGCAGCTCGACAATAAAGGTACTGTACTGCTCATGGCGCGGAGCATCTGGGTCGGTCTTGGCCATGACCACGGCGATGTCGGCAACGCTGGCGGAAGAGCTAAACCATTTCTCACCATTCAANACCCACTCGTCGCCGTCGAGNACGGCGGTCGTTTGCATACCGGTGGCGTCTGCACCGGCAGCTTTTTCGGTCATGGAATAGCAGATACGCTTTTCACCGTTGAGCAGCGGTTTTAAGTACTTTTCTTTTTGAAAGTCGGTGCCGTGTTCGAGCAGGGTCAGCATGGTGGCGTCATCTGGTCCTTGGGTATTCAGCGATAACGCNCCCAGGTGGCTTTCGCCTAACTCCATTTGCACCAAGGCGTTGGCCAGCGGGCGNAGNCCCATGCCACCGTGTTCGGTTGGAATAAACGGGCACCACAGTCCTTGGCNACGTGCCTTGCTGCGCAGCCCGGCTAAGGTCTCGTCAAAATTGTCCGCGGTGCAAACTTCTTCAGCCGGATGACACTCGCTTTGTACGAAGGCGCGCACCTTATCTCTTACGGCTTTCGTCTCTTCTGGAATCGTAAAGTCGATCATGTTCTCCCCCGAGNTTGTTATTGATCTGGCACTGAATGTAGCACGGCANCTTGTCCCGTTTCGAATCTAGAGGTACAAAGCGCGTTGAATAAAAAAATGAGAGACAAAGATGACCGAAGCCGTAGATTTAGATAGCGATCTGTTCGAATTGGCCATGTCTGCGCAGGCGCAGCCGCTNATGGACGCCGTACAGCGCCACATTACTGAAAACGTCGAGCCCATTGTGGAGGAGTTTTACGCGCTGAACAGNGATAAAACCGACCGCTGGAGCTGGCACCCGCGTCAGCTTGAACTGCTGGAAGGTGCGAAAAACAAAGCTAAAGAATCCGGCCTTTGGAACTTCTTTCTACCCGATTCAGATACTGGCGAGGGCTTGAGCAACTTGGATTACGCCTACATTGCTGCGGAGTTAGGCAAGGTGCCGCTGGCCTCCGAAACNCTCAACTGCAGTGCGCCAGATACCGGCAATATGGAGGTGCTCGAGCGGGTGGGTACGCCGGAGCAAAAAGAGCGCTGGCTAAAGCCGCTGCTCAACGGTGAAATTCGCTCTGCCTACGCCATGACTGAGCCATCCTTGCCATCATCGGATGCTAAGAACATCAGTACCCAAGCGGTACTCGATGGTGATGACTGGGTNATTAACGGTGAAAAGTACTACATCAGCGGCGCCGGTGATCCGCGCTGCAAAATCATGATCACCATGGTCAAGACCAGCCCNGATGCCGCCCCAAGTCGGCAGCAATCGCAAATTCTGGTGCCAANGGATACTGCAGGCGTCGAAATACTCGAGGGCATGCAGGTATTTGGCGAAGACCACGCACCCCGCGGACATATGCACATTCGCTTNAATAACGTACGCGTGCCAAAAGAAAATATATTGCTCGGTGAAGGCCGAGGCTTTGAGATCTCTCAGGTGCGCCTGGGTCCGGGCCGCATCCACCANTGCATGCGCTCCATTGGCAAGGCAGAAAAGGCGCTAGAGCTTATGGTCAAGCGCTCGGGCACTCGTGTTGCCTTTGGTAAGCCTATTGCCAAGCTTGGTAAGAATATTGAAGTCATNTCNCGCGCGCGCATCGAGATCAATGCNATGCGCCTTGCGGTGCTGCAGGCNGCTAAAGCCATGGATGTGCTGGGCAACAAAGAGGCGNGGGTCTACGTCAGCGCGGTGAAAGCCATGGTGCCAGANAAGGTNTGCGAGATTATCGATGCGGCCATTCAAATGCACGGTGCCACGGGTATTTCGCAGTGGACGCCCTTGGCGACCATGTATACNGACATGCGCCACCTGCGCTTNGCCGATGGCCCTGATGAAGTGCACCACATGGTGGTGGGACGAGCGGAACTGCAAAAATACGATTTGTGGTAGAAAGCGGTCCTTAAGCCCTATTTCATACGGTTATTTTTGGGGTCGTAAAAAGCCCCCAACTGAANAGTTATGGGGTAACGCTGCAGGGCAACTTCCACCTCGAAGTTNCCCTCTTTGAGCCACGCTCCAGTCACACCCTCTGCGTTNCGCACTTCCGCCATAGCNAGACTTTTGCCCACTCGGTGGCCCCAAGCGGCTGAAGTGGTCAGGCCGACAGCGATGCCGTCACGCAGAATCGGCTCGTCATGCAGCATGAATGGNGCGTCATCGGACTCGATGGCCAGGCCCACCAGTCGGCGCGTCTGCACCCCGCGTTGGGCCTCGATGATCGATTGGCCGATGTAGCCTTTCTTGTCTTTCGCGGCGGCGAAGCCGAGGCCCGCCTGCAGTGGCGTGATGTGATCGTGGATGTCATCACCCCAGTGCCGATAACCTTTTTCCATCCGGCAGGCGTTCATGGCATGAAANCCGGCGGCGCGAATGTTCAGTGGTGCGCCGGCGCGCAGCAGTCGTTGCCAGAGCTCTGTGGCCNTGTGGGCGGGCAGATACAGTTCAAAACCGCGCTCACCCACATANCTAAGCCGATTGGCGCGAAACGCGATATCGNCTGCAGTCAGCGNGGCGGATGTGTAGTAGTCGATCCGTTCGGNCTGATCAGGATCATCACAAATCGCTGCTAGCAGTNGGGTCGACTTGGGTCCCATAGCACCGATGATGGCAGTCTCCTGATCNTGGCTGACTTCACAATCAAACTGCGCAGCGTGCTTGCTCAACCAAAACCAATCTCTGCGTTCGCTGACGCAGGCGCTGACGATCATGAAGCGATCTGTCGCCAGTCGAGTGATGGTGACATCGGCTTCAATGCCGCCTGATTCATTGAGCCACTGTGTGTAGACAATTTTACCAATNGCGACATCGACATTGTTGGCGCAGATATGCTGCAGGCAGGCCTGCGCCTGGGGGCCGGNCACGTGAAAAATGGGATAGCTGGATTGATCAAATAAAGCCACATGGTCGGCNATGGCATCGCACTCTCGTTGGCAGGCCGCAAACCAGTTGGGTTTGCCATAGGTGTACTGATACTCGGCGCGCTCNGTCTCGGCATACCAATTAGGCCGCTCCCAGCCAGCCAGCTCACCCATCACCGCGCCCTGTGCCAGCACACTATCATGCAGCGGGCTCAGCCNAATGCTGCGACTGGTCGCATACTGTCGGTGTGGCCAATGCATATCGTAGAGCAGTCCCAAGGTCTCCTTGGTGCGTTCAAATAAAAAGTCGCGCTGGCTTTGAAAGGGGAAGGTGCGGCGCACGTCTACGTCCCAAAGATCCATGGGGGGAGTACCTGCATGCATCCACTGGGCTAAGACTTTGCCTGCGCCGCCGGCGGATTGGATGCCAATGGAATTAAAGCCGCAGGCGACAAAGAAGTTGTCCAGTTCTGGCGTTGGCCCGAGCAGATAACGGTCGTCGGCGGTAAAACTCTCTGGCCCATTGAAGAACAGGTTAATGCCAGCATCGGCAAGTTCGGGAAACCGCTGGATGGCTGTGTCGAGTATGGGTTCAAAGTGGGCGAAGTCATTGGGCAGGGCGTCGAAGCAAAAATCTTCTGGAATACCNCCCATGCCCCAAGGCTTGGCCTCTAGCTCAAAGCAGCCTAGCAGCAGCTTGCCCGCATCGTANTTGTAGTAGACCTGTTCGTCCGGCACACGCAGGGTTGGCCGCATGGTCCGAAAGGATTGCAGCGGCTCGGTAACCAAATAGAAATGCTCGGCGGCATGCAGGGGCAGATGAATATCATGTTGGGCGGCAAATTCGCGGGACCACATGCCGCCAGCAAGGACGACTTGCTTGGCAGCGATCAACGTGCCGTCGTCTAAGTACACCCCCACAGCTTGGCCGTTTTCGATGGCCAGCCGCACCACCTTGGTGTCTTCGAAGATCTGCGCGCCACCCTGACGAGCACCTTTCGCTAGCGCCAGCGTGGTATCGACCGGGTTGGTTTGCCCGTCGCCGGGCAGGTAGACCCCGCCGCATAAATCTTCAGTTTGAATCCCCGGCCACTGCTCGTGCACAAAGGCCGCATCGATAAGCTCGCACTGCACTCCAAAGGCATTGGCCATGGTGGCTTGACGCTTGAGTTCCTCTAACCGTTCGGCGTGCAGGGCCACAGTCATGGAACCCGTTTGCTGGTAGCCGGTTTCTTGCCCAGTGTGCCTGGCCAGATCGGCAAACAGTTCTGTGGAGTAGCGCGATAAGCGCGTCATGTTCTGCGATGCCCGCAGCTGCGCCACCAAGCCTGCAGCATGCCAGGTAGTGCCGCTGGTGAGTTTCTTGCGCTCCAGCAACACCACATCGCTCACGCCAAGCTGGGTTAGGTGATAGGCGATAGAGCAGCCGACGATGCCGCCACCGATGACGATGACATTGGCAGATCCAATCTCAGTGGCATGCATTGGCGGTACCTGGACTTTGCAGCATGCTGCGTCTCATCGCTCGGCTGCTAAGGCGCGAAGCGCTCGATAGGTGGTGCCGTATAAGGGGAAATCAGCAGGGTACGGGTGAGAGGAGAGTTTGACGCAAACCAGCGCCTTGGCGCGGTTAACGTAAATAGACTGGCCATGAATGCCAAGGCACATGATCTCCTGTGCAGTTGGGTCTGCCCACACCTGATTGCGGTAGTGGCCATTCGGCAGCAAGCCGCGATACTCGCTGGCGGCGAACAGCTGCCGCACCTGATCATTACCGAGGCGCGTGTCACGCACCCAACTGGCGGGCACGATCTGCGTGTCGTTATAAAAGCCGTCGTTACGCAGCAGTTCGCCAAAGCGAGCTAAGTCCCGGGCGCAGGCACTCATACCCGCCCCCATGTACGGCAAGCCAGTCGCATCGATCACCACGTTTGCGTCTTGCTCACAGCCCATGGGTTGCCAAAGCCGCTGGGCAAAGTATTCATCGAAAGGCTGACCAACGGCCGATTCGATGACCGCCGCACACAGGTTGGTTAGCACCGTGCGGTAGTGAAAGTGCGCGCCTTCGTCTTGCTCGGTTTGGCTGCGCTGTTGGCAGTAGTCGAGCAACGAACGGGGCGAGGTGTCGGTTTGTAGGTCGGGACGCCAGCCCACTACCGCCGCTTCGTGCCAAAAATCATCGGTACGTTGATCGTAGTCTTCGGAGTACGCCACGGCTGCAGTCATATCTAAGGCGGTTTGCAAGGTCGTGTGTCGAAATGCGCCGTCGGCAAGCTGAGGTAAGTAATTGCTCACCAAGTGATCGGCGACCAAGGCACCGTCGTCTACGGCGATACCCGCCAACATACCGACGAAGGATTTTGACACCGAGTTCAGCAGATGCGGTGTGTGCTGGCTCATGTTTTTGAAGTACTGTTCGGTAATGACGACGCCGTCCTGCAGCACGACAAAGGCATCGGTGTAGGTGCTGTCGAGAAAATGCTGTAATGGCTGGGTTTCGTTCTTGGATACTGGATAGGGTAACTGGCTTAGGTCTTCTAGCGCATACTTAAGATTCGAAGTACGGTCTCCCGATCGACGAATCTGAGTGGTCTGGAACAGCGCGGACATATGCTGAAAGCTGTGTCGGTTGTGGGGCGGTTGATTCCAGTTGGCGGTGGTGTACGCAGGCTGCTCGGTCTGTGTCATGGCTATTGCTTATTGACTCGGAGCTGGCAGGTTCTCTTTGACGGTCGCGTGAGTCAAGACTCACGGCAGTGGGGTCGCAGTGTCGACCGTTGGTTGGATGCGCGTGGCAAAGGGCCTGATGCCTTTTCACCCTCAGATGGAAGGATTTTTTTGGGAACAGCTATGACACAACGCAGTGGACTGATCGCCTTACTCGCCGCCATCTTGGCAATATTGGTTTTTGTCACACCCATTGGGCCATTGCCTGGATTCTTTATCGGTGGCCAGCCAACCTCGGTGCCCCAGACTTGGCCGAATACCGCCAAGGTCGATGAAATACTGCTTAAGGTGCCGGGCATACTGCCTCGGGTAGTGGTGATTTGGGTGGTCCAAGTGGATGGTGCGCTCTATGTCGTTGGCAATAGCGCCAGCGGCTGGGTGGAGCGCCTTGGCGATGGCGCGGCGGTTGAAATGCGGCTATCCGGCAACACCTATGCACTAAATGCCACGCCGGTCACTCAAGACCTCGAGCGGCTGCTTAACGCCTATAAGGATAAATATCGACCGAACTACCCAGACATTGTGGCTGGGTTTCCAGCGCTCGCTGAAGCGGGTGATCAGTTTGGCGTGTTTCGCTTGGTCGCTCGCTAGGCCTGTGCGCTGCCAGCCGCGCTGTCCATGCGCTGCAGTGCAAACAGCAGGGTCATATGCGGTACGGTAAGCGCCGCGAGGGCGAGAAAGGTATAGCGCACGGCTGACGGGTCGATGGTGGCAGCCGACGACTGATGCCAAGTCACTGGGGACACCCAGATCAGTCCACCAATGCAGGTCAATACCGCAGCGGTCAGGACATAGACCGCTACTAGCGAACCATGAGCAGTGCGCTGGCGCCAACGGCGTAAATGGAACGGGCTGTGCAAGCAGGCAAAGTAGCAGGCAAAGGCAGCCAGTGGACCTGCGGCGAGGCACACCGCAGCGTAGCCTCCAAGCAGCACAGGCATGGGGTTTGGCGACACCGTATCGCTCGGCCAGCAGCAGTAGATCACCGCAGGAAGCGCTAGCAAACCAAACCATGTCGTTAACTGCGCTAGGTCAGCCACACCTGTGATGACCGAAAAGAGTGATGCAACCCTGGCAGAAGCGAGCAAGCAGGGTAGCGCGACGATTGCCAGCCCCCATGCCCATTTGCGCGTAGATGTCTGTTCAGGCCAGTCGGAGTCGCCAAAGTGAAAGGCGGAATAGGCAAGGAAGCCGAACAAGAATACCAGCGGCAATAGCCACCAGATCACGGCGGTGATGCCGATCAAGACAAGATAGCCCGCGAGTGCGCCAGCAAGCCACGCACCACGGTAGTGGGCAGCCAACAGGTAGTAGTCGAATGCCCCGTGGGGCAAGCCGGTGATCAAAATCAGTACACACAAAGCCGCCACAAACTTGCCCTCGGAACTGCCGGTGAAAACGCCGAGCGCTAGCACTAGCGCGGCGCAGCCAAGAAACAAACCGAAGGGTCTAAGCGCTGACAACATGGCGTAACGCTTGGCGAATAAAGGCTCCCATCGGCAGCGCGGTCATCACGCGGATCACGTCGATGGTTCTGGCCTGATCGCCGAGAAAACGTACCAGGGCATTGCTGGGGACCCGACTGAACAGGCGGTAAAAAATTTCGCCAGCACGTTCGGGGTGTTCCTCGAGAAAACCGATAAATATCGCATCAAGCCAGCGGCTTAAGCGCGAGCGCGCCGCCACGGCGTCTGCATCGGGGTTAGAAAAGAGCGCCCGCACCTGCGCCAGCGCCTGTTGCTGTGCGTGGGGGTAGCAGTAACCTGTTGAAGGTTTCACGGTGTCACTGTGCAGACCAATAGGAATGATTTTCCGGTGTGCCCGGGCGGCTAAGTCCGGCGCACGGCGAGGCATGGGAATTACCCCCTGCTCGCGGTGCAGTATGCGCCACTCACTCAAATCGAAGCGGCTTGCTAAATACGATTTAAGCTCGTCTGCATAGATCTCCTGCGGCGGTATGGCCATTGAAAAATGCGTCGTCTCCACCAGAGCATGCCGGGGGCTGAACGGCAGTACGTAGAAGAAGTGGATGTCCTGTGCGGCGCTAACAAAGTCCATCAGTATCACCGTGCTGGGATCAAATACGTCGCTGTCGGTTGCGATCTCCCAGCCGACAAAGTGCTGTAGCAGTATGCCCTGGGGCAGCGGCATAGGGCGCGTATCGAAAGCCATTTTAGCGCAGTAGTTCTCGCGCACGCTGGTGATCGCAACCCCGGCTTCATGGGCGGTCATAGTCGTCGCAGCCTCGCCTAGGCTCAAGGTGACGCTATCGCTGACCTCAAGATTCCGCTGCGCGATGTCATAAAAGCGGCCACTGTCGACGCGCACATAGGGTATGAGTTCACTGCGACACACCTGAGTTTCGCCGTTAAACGAGACCGACCACTGCGACCACTGGTGTGTGATGGCTTCGTCAAAGGGTGTGCTGGCCTGCCGCCAATAGCACCAAGTTTTGTCCCGCCGGTAGGATTCTCTAGGCTCTAAGACCAGGGTATTGAGCGTTCGCGCAGGCTGCGCGGCATTTTGCTGAGCGATGTGATGAGCCAACGTCAGACCGGTCATCCCGCCACCCAAAATGACCACATCGAAATCGGACGACTGGTTCATGAGGATAAATCAGGCGGTGAAGCGACGCTGATCTAATGCTAAATGCAGGTGCTCTGCGTGTTGATACTTGCCCACCTTGAGTGTGCTGGAGCCGTCGCGCATGCGCTGCACAAAAAGCTCAGCGATCAGCAGGCACTTACGCTCGGTAGAAACCACGGTGCGGCGCTGCCAATAGGCGCTCTCGTTGCGCGATACCTTTTCGCCAATTGCCTGATACAGGCGGGCGGCAACCTTGATCGCCTGTCGCACAGAAGGCGGCAAGTAACCGTAACCCAAGGCGGCGCTGGAATAGTATTCATCTGCGATATCAAGCATGCGCATCGCGCCCTGATAGGCGTTGGCGCGCTGGTCGGCATCGCCCCGAGTTAAACCTTCGCAGCTCACTGGTGCATCTAATAGGGTGCTCGGCACATAAAGCCGGTCACGTTCAGCGTCTTCTAAAATATCTCGGGCAATATTGGTAATCTGCATGGCGACGCCAAGATCCACTGCGAAGGGATAGGCGCGCTGGTCTCGAACGCCAAAGACATGACACATCATCAGGCCCACGGTTGAGGCGACCCCATAGGCGAAGCACACCAACTGGTCGACGTTGGCCAGTGCTCGTGGGTATTGGTCTTCGATAAGCGTATCGACAAAGTCCAGCAGTAGGGCTGTAGGAATTTCGAAGTCCCGCTGTAGCAGCAGCATGTCATTGATGACCGGATCAGTACTATCGCCGTCGCAGATTTGCTGTCGAATACTGACCAACATATCGTGATTGACGCCGGCCGGCGCGGCGTCGGCAAGATCATCTAACTGGCGGCAAAAGGCATACAGCCGCGCCACCGCCTCATAGCGGGCTTTGGGCAGAAAGCGCGCCGCCAAGGCAAAGGTTTTGGCGTTAGCGGCAAAGGTGCTTTTGGCGTAATCGAGTTGCTGGGTCATGACAGTGCCGGTGTTAAGTCGGGGCAGTCTTGATGCAGAAGTGCCTCAATAACCTTGGCGGAGCTTAGCACGCCAGGTACGCCTGCACCTGGATGGGTGCCGGCGCCAACAAAGTACAAATTATCGAAGTCCTCGGCGCGATTATGGAATCGGAAAAAGGCTGACTGGGTGAAGATAGGCGCGATGGAAAATCCCGCTCCCCATTGTGACTGATACTGCTGAGCAAAATCCGTGGGATCAAAGTCGAAGCAGACCTCCAGGTGATCGCGCAGATCCGGCAGCACACGCTCTTCCAATATATCCAGCACCCGCTCTTTGACCTGAGCCTTCACGGTTTGCCAGTCATCGCGCTGCAAATTTGGTACCGGTGCCAACACGTAGAATGCATCCTTGCCTTCCGGTGCCAGCGCGGGATCTGTAGCGGTGGGCCTATGCAGGTACAGGCTGAGATCGTCGCCGACTTCGCCGCCGTCGAAAATACGCTGCAAGAGTTCTTGATAGGTATCGCCAAAAATAATTGTGTGGTGTTGCACCTCGTCGTATTTACGGTCGGTACCGAAGTACAAAACGTACAGGCCCATGGAGTACTTCAGGCCATCAATACGTTGGTCGGTCCAGGTCTTGCGCTCGGCTGGAGCAATCAGGTTCTTATAGGTGTAGGCAGGGTCGCCGTTACAGATGATCTTGTCGGCTTTGAGGGTAGAGCCGTCGGCAAGCACCACACCGGTGGCCTGACCTTGTTCAATTTGTATCTGCGCAACGCTTTGGTTGAGCTTGATATCGATACCTTGCTCGACCATCAATCTGCCCAGCGCCTTGACCAGCGCACCAGTGCCACCGCGAGGAAAGTGCACGCCCCAGCGGCGCTCTAAGTAGTGGATCAAGGAGTAGATGCTGGTGGTGGAAAACGGGTTGCCACCCACCAAGAGCGGTTGAATGCTGAAGGCCCTGCGCAGTCGGTCATCTTTGAGGTAGTGCTTGGTGAACTGCCACACCGTACGATAGCAGCCAAGGCGAATCAGGTCTGGCACTTGCTTGAGCATGAACCACAATTTGTTGAAGGGCACATGGGCAAGCTGGCTAAAGCCAACATCGAAAATCTTTTCTGAATGGGCAAGCAGTTTTTTGTAGCCGTCGACGTCGGCAGGATTGATACGTTCGATTTCTCTCAGCGTGTCATCGACGCTGCCGCCGTAGTTCAGGTGCGTGCCGTCGTTGAACTCGTATCGATACCAAGGCGTCACTGGCAAAATTTCGACGTAGTCTTCGATCTTGCGATCGAAAAGCTCAAACAGCTCATCAAAGAGGAATGGCGCGGTAATCACTGTGGGTCCGGCATCAAAGACGAAGCCATCGCGCTCGAAAGTCTGCGCGCGACCGCCAAGTTGGTCCAAACGCTCGATCACGGTGACGTCGAAGCCCATGTTGCGGGCTCGAAGTGCGCTGGCGAGGCCACCAAAACCGCTGCCAATGACGATGACGCGTTCCGTCATACCGCCTCTACACGCGCTGATGCTTGCGCAGCGTAATTTGCATAGCTGGGTGTGATCTGTATCGGTGGCGCGAGCTTTTGTGACAAACGTTGACCGATAAATTGCTCGACCACTGCGGCTACGGCCTGATCGAGAAAGGTGGTCTCGTAGCGTGCATTGGCCAGCGCGGTATCCAGCCAGCGCTGGCACTCGCGTATGGCTTTGTCACGCAAATCCGTTCGTTTGATGAGCGTTGAAAATGGGTCTACGTGCGGAAACAACATAGTGCACGCGGCTACCGGTGCGGTGATGACGCGATTTTGCATATCCTCATCGTGGGCCAGCTTGCCGGGCTTCGCGTAGGGTTTTAGGTCATCAAGAATTTGATAGGCCAGCCCTAGCTGTTCACCACAGCGCCGTGCAGCCATCGTATCCGATGCGACTTTGCGGTTGAACAGCGAAGCAAATTGCAGCGGTAGCGCAAGCAACGCGCCGGTTTTATTGATGGCGACGTTGACATAAAACCCTTCAGCATCGCCGCCGGTTTCATTGGTGAGTTGCAAGTGTTGTCCCGACGCTGCGCGGCTTACCGATTCGGATAATTCGAGCATCAGTGCCGTCTTGATGCTATCAATATCCGGGGCTTCGGCGATGGACCGAAATGCAGCAGCGACCAGATGATCGCCTAATAACAGCGCTGCATTGGCGCCGAATTTTCGCCACACCGTGGGCAGGCCACGTCGCCGTGTGGTTTGGTCTTGAATATCGTCATGGACTATGGAGGCTTCGTGGATCAGCTCGATTGCTGCGCCTGCGTGCACGAGGGCCTGAGAATTTTGTATGTGGGGAGTCGCAGCGAACATCAGCTTTGAGCGCGTGCGCTTGCCTTTGCTGGAAAAGTGATGCTTTGACGCCTGCGCGAGTGCGTCGGCCTGTTGGCCATAGCGGTTAACGGTGCTCTCTAGTGCTTGGGCGAGTTTGTAATCCTGCATAGATTCCCCTTGCCAACGGATTGGGTGAGTTACCTGAGTTCTCGTAGAGAGTGGTTGATAAACGGGCCTGATAGAATCGCTCTGGTAGAGCTTTGCAAAAGTGTGAGGTGAGATGGATGGGTCATAAGACCCACCCATCACGCCTTGGCGTGTTACGCCCTCTCGGAAGAGGACGTAGCAGCAGCCCAGATCACGACACCGAACGCAATTTTGTTAACAAAATCCGCAAGGTTGTAGATCAGATTGAGGCCCGCAGCGCCTCCGTCTGCAGCACCGAGAATGTAGCCGATTGGGTAAATTGCCCAGCCGACGGTCACAATCAAGCGCAATGCGTTGAACGCGGTTTGGCTTGCAGCCGTTCCATTGGCAGCACTGATCTGGCTTGCTTCACCTGCGAAGATCTCGTAGATGATGTACAACCAGCCAGCCATCCCGATTGCGAACGCAGGCCAGTAGCTCATTGCGCCAAGCTCGCCCAAGAAACCGAAGACCAACATCACCAGGGACGCGATCATAAGCTTCCAAAACAGAGCCGCGCGGACTACAGCGATAGCCGCAAGAATCAGATAGAACTCGATAATTTGCAGCGGTACCGTTAACAGCCAGTCGACGTAACGGAATACCAGAGGGCTCTCGCCCGTGCTGACCCAAACTCCTCGCATGTAGAAGTAGTGAATCGCTGCGATACCAGTCACCATGGCGGCGACCGTCAATGACGTTTTCCACTTGCCTTCTGCGCGATCGCGTTCAACAGTGAAAAAGTAGGTAGCGGCAACCATGGCCGCGGATATGATCCAGAATGAGACTCCAACGTAGTCATCTGCTTTCAGATCCATTCCTCTCTCCTTAACGTTAAGTTATCAGCTGCCCGACGTACCCGCATACGCAAGAACAAGTTCTCTAACACCTCTGACAGCACCTCGAGGCTGCTACTGAGGGAGAGACACTGAGTCTTGCGAACATCAAACAACTGCTCCATCCAAATATGTCGATCTTGACCACTCGACTGCGGGAAAACTGGTGCTTGCTATGAGCGCCGAACTGATGAATTCGTCGAACCCATCGAGATACTGCCAAAACACCTAAAACCTAGGTTTAAGATGAGGCACTCCAAGCCGATTAAGGGTAGGTACGCGGAAATGAATATGCCGTGAAAAGTTTGTGGTCTAGATTTTGTCGTAAATTGAATTGACCACACCGAGGAATCGACTGTCGTGCTGCAAGGAGTTGGCATATAAATACAATAAGTAATTGATATTTATAACAATAATATTTCGCAACGCCGCGCTTCACCCGCTCAGAGCACCAATGACAGCCGCGAAACGGTCCACGGAAGCGGTATTCAACTATGGAGACTTAGTGGAAATTTGGTTCAAGGTTGATCGCAAGGCCAGCGGCATCGGCGGTTTTCGTGCCCAAGTGCGGTGCGCGTGCCAGTCTCGGCGCGATCGTCAGTGGGTCGCTTTTCGATGCTAGGGGCTGTGGATTTTTCGCGCGGTTGTCTTTCACGAACCTGTTTTTCGGGAACCGTGCCGCTGCATGACGGCCTGCCTGTCGGCCTGACCGGCTGCAGAGCGCCTTACCCCAGCAAACTGCGCCTTGGCAAAACGCGCGGCGCTCATATGGTCGACAATTGGCTCTGGATAATGCTCACCGATCTGACAACCGGCGGCGAGTTGCTCCATGGCTGTTGCTTCCCAAGGAGCATGAATACGCAGCTGGTCAAAGCCAGCGCATTCTGGCACCCACCGACGTATAAACTCACCCTCGGGGTCTTGATCCATGGATTGCTTGATGGGGTTGTAAATGCGCAGCGTATTGATACCCGTCGTACCCGACTGCATCTGCACCTGTGGGTAATGTATGCCTGGCTCAAAATCGACGAATAGCTGGGCCAAATGGTGAGCCGGTCGTTGCCAATGCAGCCAAAGATCGTAGGCAGCGAAGGATACGAGCATCGCCCGCATGCGAAAGTTGATCCAACCGTTAGCCAGCAAGAAGCGCATGCAGGCATCGATAAACGGATACCCCGTTTGCCCGGTGCACCACGCCAGAAACTTGGCCTCGTCGAAATCGTTCTCTCGTAAACCATCGCAGCTGCGCGCCATGTTGCTGTGCTCCAGTTCGGGCTCGCTCTCAAACTTTTGGATGAAATGGCAGTGCCAATGCAAACGGCTTTGAAACGCCGCTAGCGCCCTGGGCCATGTGGCTCGCTGGGCCGCGGGCCATGTTTTCACCTCGCGCTGGGTGCGCCAAGTCTCTTGCACCACGGTGCGCATGGACAGCCGGCCACTGGCAAGCTGCACGCTCAGGCGTGAGCAGGCCTCTGGCGCACTTAAGGGGCTCGACATTCTTAGGTGGTATTGTTCGCCCCGGCTCTGCAAAAATGCTTTGAGCACTGCTGATGCGTTCGGCAGATTGAAATCGGCTATGCTATGTCGCGATGGGTTGGGCTGCCAGTTCTGCCAATTGGCTGTGCTGGGGTGGTTCGTCCAGTTGATGCTCTGCGGCGTATCGTTTTGCGGCTGGGTCATAAATTGGCGCCATCGGGTTGCCCAGCCATCGCGGTCATGTTGGCCGCGAAAGACACCAAACTGGGGAAGCTCGCTAAACGATATGCCCGCGCCAGCGCACCACGCGGCAACCGCTCTATCCCGTGTAAATGACCAATCCTCACCAATCTCCTCATGTGCCAGAAGGGTGAAGTGGTCGAGTGTTTGCTGCAGCTCAACGAGCACTTCCACCATATTGCCAAGGCGTACACAGAGGCTACCGCCGTGTTGTTCGATGGCGCGCTCTAAATCGAATAGAGCCGCCTGAATGACCTGCCAGTGACGCATCGAGGCGCTCGGCTGATTCCACAGCTCGGGCTCAATGACGTATAGCGCCAGCACTGGCCCTCGTGCGGCAGCCGTGCTCAAGACCGCGTGATCATGCAGGCGAAGATCTCGCTTGAACCAAACAACTTGAGTCGTTGGCATCAGATCGCTCGCGCCACCTTTACCGCGGCCTCGGAACCCCAGCGTACGGTACGCAGCCATAGAAGTAAGGCCAGCGAGGGCGGGCCGCTGCGCCTCGCTGCGGCGTCATGCTTGTGCGCAATCTCGTCGGCTCGGCAAGCTTCTAGGGTCTCCTGCAGGGCATCATCTAAGCCCCGCAAATTCAGGCGATCAATCTGCTCGGCGTAATGCTCATCGACAAAGGTTTCCACCGCTTCAATCGTGGCAAAGACCCATTGTTCACCCATCAGAGCGGGCAATGCGCCAATCAGCCATCCAGCGGCGCGCCACGGTAGCTGGGCCTTTGAGCGCAGGTTGGATGGCAGTAGAGACTCCATTAGCTGCANATGCTCTCGCTCGGTAACCAAGTGCTCTTGCGCAAACGNTCGGACCGCNTGGTCACGCGAAACCGCCAAGATGCCGGTATAGATCATCACAGCGCCAAGCTCACCGGCGTGATCGGACCGCAGGTCGGCAATCAGCCAGTCAGGGCATTGGGCGGCTTGGAATGTCGGGGCATGGGTTCTCACGCGATTTCTCAAGGACTTGTGTTGTGGGCGCATGCTACAAAAGTCATGGGGCGACCGCGCCAGCTTTATTGGACCGTGCCTTCGACAACGATGGAGNAGTCGGTAGTATCGGCNGANACCAAGGGATTGGAGAGNGAANTTGGCTGCNNTNAAAGAAACTAAATATTCGATTTGTACCGTNTGCGATATCGGTTGTCAGTTGCGTTCCGAGGCTGTGGACGGCGATTGGGCCAAGCTATCGTTCCCTCAATGAGAGGTTGTCGCGCAAATAGCCGTCCACGAAACCATGAAAGCTGGGCATATTCGTGTGCCCCATGGCTGGTAGTATCTAGAGCTACGCGGCGAGGCCACCTTAGCTGGGGCGTTTATTCCGCCTGACGCGGTGCTATGTGCCGACTCGGAAGAATGGCGCGACCATGAACAAGGCGTGCCTCATTTCAAAGGCTTTCCATGCAGGGTGGAAAAAAACCGCCAAGCCAGAACAGGTAACTCGCACGACAGCTGCGCACTGGAAGGCTGATCAAGCTGTGGAGGCACACGCCGAGTCATAACCGAACGAGTGGGTCTCCGCGGTGCGTATCCGGAGTGCAACGCTTGCGTATTTGCGCAAATGGCGAACCGTATGTTTAAACAGCATACGCGCACGAAGGCTGCTGCCGTTAGCGCGATGCCGCAAGACAAGTATCGGCAGAGGCTGCAGACACAGGGTGTGAAGACATGAAGCTTAGGATTTTAGACAACGCGATTCGTCTGCGTTTAGATCGATCTGAAGTGGACGATATTGCTGCCGGGCAACCGTTGGTGGCGGAGACGCACTTTCCCGATGGGCAGGTTTTTGGCTATCAACTGACCGCTGTGGCAGATGTGACCGAAGCCGTCTTCGACGGCTCAGTAATTACGTTGAGGATTGCCCAAGCCACGTTGCTTAGTTGGGCGGTGGATGAGCATCAGGTGGGTATTAGTGAATCCCTGCCAACCGCCGAGGGCAATCTGGAACTGCTGATCGAAAAAGACTTTGAATGTCTGGAAACGCGTAGTGGCGAAGATCAGAGCAATCGCTTTGTGAACCCCAAAGCGCTTCGGTAAAAGGGCTTCTATAAATAGGGCGTCTCCAACCCACCAATTTACTTGGCGATATCTGTTGCCATGACGCCATTGGCCAGCGAGAAACTCGCCCCAACCGCGCCCATTACGGCCTGACTACGATCTAGCCCAAGTGCTTGTCGAAGCTGGAACATGGGTTCAACCCCCGTGCAGTGCCCGGCCATCAAATGCTTAAGGCCCAGTTCCTTAAGTTTGACGCCGGTCCAGCTGACGGTTTGCCGATCAGCGTTAAACAGGTGCATGCCGCCCATAAGAGCATTGATGTCTTTGTCCTGAATTTTCTGTCGCACAAAGGACAGCATGTTCACGGCCCCAGAGTGACCGCAGCCCAACAATACGATGGGTCCCTGCTGGGTTCTCACGACCAACCCTTGACTCTCTGGCACGGTATCCGGCGTCGTTTCACCATTGGGCTTTTGCAGCAGTACCCAGCTTGGGTGATTTTGTTCAGGGTAAACGCGCGGTACCGGCCCGGTGGCCCAGACGCCTGGCGTGATTTGAGTCGGCTGGTTGATCTCGTGAAAAACGAGGCCCAGGGCCTCCAGTTGAGCGCGCTTTTCCTGCATGAAATTGATGGAGGATGCGCCAAAGATTTTGACACCCATGGCGCTGGCTGGATGACTCATGTCGATAACCCGAGGAATGAAAAATCCTTCGCCGACGTAGACGTCGAGCTTGTTGGCATAGCCGCTGGCGCGGATTTTCGCCACCACGCTGGCAAGCCCTCTCGTGTGATCAAAATGAAAATGGCTGAGCACAATGTGACGCACGCAGCCCAGATCGACCTGTAGCGCAGTCGCGTTATTCACAACCGTATCGGTAAAACGGCCTGCGTCGAACAGGGTGCAGTGATCGGCGGTTTGCACCATGGCCGAGAATCCCCACTCGCCAGTGGTTGCGCCGTTGGCAAGGTTCGAGGACAGCACGGTGACCTTGGCGGTTCGCGCAATATCGTCGTTAGCCAAGACACTCGTCGTGCCAATGGCGAGCAGCAAGGTGAGTGATGCTACGACGATTGAGGTGCGCATAAATCTGTTCTTCTTCTGCTGTTATTCATGGAAGGCTTGAGCTTACAGCGCACGCTGGTGCTTAAACAGTGCGCTCTTTACGACCCGAGGCGGCCTGGTGTTCACTAGCGCAGGGAGATCGACAACAACGGCGAGAATAAGGGGTAGATCATGGCCAACTCAGAGTCAAAGCCATCGCTGCGCGTGGGGGTGTCCTACGATTTTCGCAACCCGCCAGATTCGGGTGTCAGCGATCAGCATCTGTACGCCGAAATACTCGAACAGGTGAAATGGCTTGATGATATCGGCGCAGATCTGGTGTGGTTTACCGAACATCACTTTGTCGACGATGGCTACTTACCCAGTTGGGTGCCAGTGGCGGCCTCCATGGCCAGTGTGACCAAGCATGTGCGCTTTGGTACCGACATTTGTTTGATGCCCTTTAATCACCCCATCCGTCTTGCAGAAGACTTGGCNGTGCTCGACAACCTATCCGGAGGGCGCGTCGATCTCGGCATTGGCATGGGTTACGCCCCCCATGAATTCAGAGGCTTTGGCCTGCCGGTGGCGCGCCGCGTNTCTCTGATGAACGAGGGCATTGAGGTGCTGCAGCGCTGCTTTACCGGCGAGCGCTTTAGCTATGCAGGTAAGCGTNATCAGTTTGAGGACGTGAAGATAACCCCGGGTTATGTGCAGGAAGGCGGGCCGCCACTGTGGATAGCGGCCATGTCTGAGGCTGGGGCGCTGCGGGCAGCTCACTACAACACGAACTTTCTGCCCCAAGGGGTGAAGGCCGAGTCTTACGATCCGTGGGTCAGTGCNCTGCAAAGTGATGGCCGCAATCCAGCGGATTATAGGGTGGGCATTATTCGAAGTATTTTAGTGACCGATGATAAGGCGAACGACTGGGAGCCGGTGCGTGCGTCTGAGCGGTATCGCATGCAGCTGTATCGGCGCTTTTTTGAAGAGAGCGGCGAGGGTTATGGTCGTCATGGTGAGCAGGTACCGCAGACCTGGATTGTTGGCGATGTCAATCACTGCGTTGAGGAACTCAAAGCCTTTGTGCGCAGCTTTGGAATAACCGACATCGTTTCCATGGCGGTGCCGCCGGGCATGCGCGCCAGTCACATGAGTCTGTCCCTCGAGCGCCTCTTTACTCAGGTGGTGCCCAGAGTAAAAGACGAGCTGCAGCGCCAAGTGTAATGTCGGTCAGTCTACTCCGCGAAGGGTAGGCTCCAGCTTTCGTTGGCGCCGCCGCCATCNTGATCGAGTGGGTAGACAGGTCGACGAACCTTCTCGAAGGTCAGTTGGCTATAGTCAGACGTGCATACTCCGCGGCCCGCGCATTCGACCACCTGCTTGGCCATGTTCCGAAACCCGACGCGATAGTGAATGCGGCTTTTCAGCATCACATAGTCATAGGCCGTGGGCTCCATGCCGAGGCTGCGAAAACATTCAGGATCGTAAGGCTCGATATGCCGCGAGATAATGGCGATATCCACCGGCCCAACGGACAACACCGCGGACGTGCCCATGTTCATGGTGAGTCCGCGCGCCATGGCCACCTTGGCCTCAAACTTACCGTTGGAAATCAGCTTCACTTCGCCGGTCACGGTGAGCGGCTGGCTTTGTTGGGTAAGCGCTGGCATAGGCAATTTACCACCGAGTTCCACAGTCACGGTTGCGCCAACCCCGGCTGCCGTCATTTGGTTGACCACATCGGGGTCATAAAAGCCGAACACAGCGACGCGTTCGAGCTCTGCATCCAGTACCGCACGTAGCACCTCGGTGGTGTCCATGGTGCCGCCGGAAGCGGTGTTGTCGTAGTGGTCGAGCACGATTACCGGACCGTCACCCTGCGCCGCCGCGGCATCCTTGGCTCGCTGCATCGATTGCGGCAGTGGCTCGATGTCATACACAAAGGCCTGGCGCTGCTCCCACGCCTTGCTCAGCAGTTCGTTGACCTGTGCTTCGGCGGTATAGGTGTCGCCATCGGTCATGGCCACCACACTGAAACCGGCATCGTAAATATCGGCGTGGGGGAATCCGGTGAATACGCTTACTCCTAGGCTGCCCGCACTCTCAAGGGCCATCGCCCGAGCCTGCAGCGAGGCATTGGGTTCATCGTCGGTACCTTGACGCATGACATGGGGCAGCATAGGGGCGTTGCCCCAGCGCAGCACTGGGTTGGCCTTGCCCTGGAGCATGGCAAAAAAAGCGGTAGCGCCGCGCACTGCGGTGCTGTCCATATCGATGTGGGGGTATGTGTGATAGCCGGTGAGCACATTGCAGTTGCTTACCATCAGGTCGGTAATGTTGGCATGCATATCCAGGGATATGGCGATGGGCAGTTGAGGATTTTCTGCGCGAATCCTGCGTAGCAGTTCGCCCTCGCCATCGTCGTAGGTTTTGGTGGTCATTGCTCCGTGCAGGTCGAGGAGTAGAGCGTCGACCCTACCCGCCAGTTCAACTATGGCATCGCACATGTATGCGTAGGCGTCATTCTCGACCGGGCCGCTGGGTGGTGCTGATGCGGCGATTCCCATGTCGATCTCAACCGCTTGCTGCTCGGCGACCTCGATGTAGCCGCCTAGACAAGACGCGGTGCCCCGATAGGTCTTGAGCGCAGCTTCCCCGCTCAGCGGAACGCCATGCCCGGACGAAAATCGGTCGAGATCTGTGATGACCGGTGAGAAGGTGTTGGTCTCGTGACTCATCATGGCGATACCGATTTTCATGTTGTACTCCGATGAATTTTTGCCGACATTAGAACACTAGGCTTGTGCAATCGATGGCTGCAGAACACCGCATCCGCCGATTGCGACGATTAGAGAGACGAAGATGGCTATGAAGAAGATACCAAAAGAATTTGATCCGGCACGTATTGCCGCACACGCGGAGTCTGCGCAGCAAATCTACCGCGAGGAAAATAATTCCAATGAGCCCATGGCCTCGGTGCTGGCAAATAACCCAGAGATCTACTTTGTGCCGCCTCAGCGGCGCAGTGATTGGGGCAAATGGGAGTTCAAGCCCGGCTCTTACTACGACACGACCATTGGCTCGCAGCATCCTTATTGGCGCGATCAGGATCTGCCCCGGCCAAGCAAGGATATTCAGCGATTGCGTGCAGACATGCTGCGCTGGGGATACTGCAAAGTCGAAGACGCACTATCGGCGGAACAAGTCGCCACTGTGCGCCAGCGTGTACTGGATCAGGCCGAGGGAGAGCAGCTTGCGGGTATTGCCCAGCGCACCCCCAGTGGGCAAAACATCAATTGCTGCGTGAACAAGGGCCGATGTTTTGAGCTTTTTATAGAGCAGCACCCAAGCATTGCCCAAGGTGGCCCGTTGGTGGAACAACTGGTTACCGAGGCTCTTGGTCCGGGTTGGATTTGCACATCGCTGATCGCCGCTATTTCTTTGCAGGGCGGTGTGCCTCAGGCCTTGCATCAGGATCAAAACAACAACCTAGATTCACGTAGTCCAATGAGTTTGAACATTCTGACTGCGATCACCGACGTGGATGAAAAGACCGGTGGCACGCTGGTCATTCCGGGCAGCCATACGGTGCTTGCTGATGCGGTTCGCGCGGGCGAACCCGTGGGGAAATTGCCGCCAGCAATCAATATTGATGCCAAGGCCGGCACTATGGTGATCACCGACGGTCGACTTCTTCATGGCACCGGCATTAATCATACGGATCAGCCACGCATCGTTATGCTCAACGGCATGCAGAAGCCATGGCTGCGTCAGCAAGAAAACTGGATGTTGTCGGTGCGCCCAGAGGTTTTGGAACGGGCCAGCGCTAAGCTGCTGCACCGTATGGGTTATCAAGCCACCACGGGCACGCAAACTAATGAAGGCCATGGCTTTGGCGCCACGGGTAAACTCGACGAAGCTGCCGGTGCGCTGGTCGATTTTCGCTTGGCAGCAGATAAGGGTGAGTATCAACGCGTGGGTGAACTGCGACCTGATGCCGATGGCGAGACGCTAAACGCGCCATTTACGTTGCGCGACGTAGTGGGTAAGGCGCGGGCCGGCGGCGTCAGCGCGCCGGTAGGTATTGGCAGCAAGGGTTTGAACGCTGGAGCGGAGTAAGGCGGTTAACGTTTCAGTACTTTGATGACCTCTTCGACCTTGGCATCGAAGTCCTCTGTGGCCCTGAGGGAGTCGCGCACGCAGGCCTTCAGGTGCGTCTGCAAAATCTTGCCTTCGACGTTAGCGAGGGCATTTCTCACTGCCTTAACCTGATTCAGTATGTCGATACAGTACTGTTCTTCCTCCACCATCTTGGCGATGCCACGCATCTGTCCTTCAATACGACGCAGGTTAGGCAGCAAATGGGTATGACATGGATGGCTCATTAGAAGATCACTCTTGGCATTAGGTAAGTAAATGTCGTCGCGAATAAAAAGACGCCGACGCTTATATAGTAAAGCACGCGCGCACGTTTTCTCGACCGCACGCAAACGCGCCCCAGTTCAGGGTCGGCTGGGCAAGGCAGTCGTGCTGTCTTGTAGTGAGTGAGTCCCGTCAGCCCAATCGTTGCCAAGGCGAGGAGGGAGATGGTCACCTTATACTGCGACAGCACCATCAGAAACGGAAAGACCGTGAGCAGGCTGGCAAAGCTAGCGCCGGCGCCCAGCACGATGAAGAGTGAGGGCAACGCGCAGCAGATCAGCGTTGAGGAAGACGCGAACAGCGAAAGAAAATTGGCGGCTCTATCGTTCATCTGACGCTCAAATACTGATGACCTGCATTGCCGTGACGTTCTGCCCATTGGCCAGGATTTTGCTGTCGATATCCGCTCGATCGATCGGTTCCTGTGTGTCGTAGGCAATCAGCACTTTGCCCTTGGACAGATCCACATCAACCTTAGTGACAGCTCTATCCCGCTTGAAGGTTTTTTCGATACCCCTCGCGCAAAAGTCGCACACCATCCCCATGACACTAACAACCGCCACCTGGCCACCCTGTAAATCTGCGGTAAAGCGCTTGAGATGCTCTGGGTCGACGTCGATAGCGCTGCCATCGACGAAGAATTCGGCCTGGTGCATGGCATGGCCACTATTTCGATCTGCTGCGGCAAACCCTGAGGTTGCGAGGAGCACTATCAAGGCCGCCAATTTATTCATGCGAGTTCCTTCGAAATGAGTCATTTCAGGTGCTGAGCTAAAACCGATACATCAGATGAGCGTCCCACTGAAATTGATCGCTGTAGCCAAGTTCGGCAAAAACGTTGCCCTTGAAAAGGCGTATCAGTGGGTAGGTAGACCAAGAGCCGAACAGAGTATTTTTTTTGCACTTGAGCATCAGCCAAATGTGTAGGTCGCCGTAGTCGCCTAAGTAAGGCGTTATGCCGAGCTGCACAAACTGTTCCTCATAATCGCTGCTTTGATCCTTGACGTGCTTGTAACCAAAGCCGCTGAAGTGTCGTCGCGTTTCCTAGTCGCCGTGCACGCCATAGAAATGTTGATCTAAATCCACCGGATCAAAACCAGATTGCAGGGAAAGATTGCGCTGCGTCAAATTCAGCGCTTGGACTTGCGGATCATGCCACCAAAACTCGACAGGGCTATAGCGATCCGCGCACACAACCGCCCACGCCCTGAGGGGCAAGCGGGGCTTCCCAAAATTCTGCA
>PBTJ01000078.1 GCA_002726925.1 Gammaproteobacteria bacterium
CCCCTACATTCGCGGCCTTGTTGCTGTGCTTGCCATGCTGGCGCTCATTTTGGCCATGGATACGCTGCGGCTGTTTGGCTCTCAGCAATGGCTGAGCGCCTTTGTGGGCATTGAAACCCAGTACTTTTATGCACTGCTTGGCCTACTCGCACCGTGGGTGTTCATCACTTTCCCCAGCAGACCTTGGATCGATTGGCCGCTGGCCATCGCCTTTGTTGCCATCCTTGCAGGCTTCTTTGTTACCGCAGAACAGGCGCTGGACGAAGCTTGGGAGTTCGCTGCGCCGGACTATGCGGTTTATGCATCTATCGCGCTGTGGGCTATGCTGCTGGAAGCGCTGCGCAGATCAGCAGGTTGGCCGCTATGTCTGATCGCTGGCGCATTTTCCATTTTGCCCGTGGTCACCGAGTATATGCCCGGTCCATTAAGTGGCTTGCCCTCCACCTGGGCGGAGGCCGCGTCCTACCATCTGCTCTCCATCGAAAGTGTGTTCGGTCTACCGTTTCGCGCCTTTGCCGATTTGGTCATCGGCTTTGTCGTGTTTGGCGTCGTGCTCCAGCACACTGGTGGCGGTCAGTTCTTTTTAAATCTTGCCTTCGCGATTTTAGGCAGACAGCGTGGCGGGCCCGCCAAGGTCGCCATCGTTTCCAGCGGTCTGATGGGGTCTATGAGCGGCAGCGTGGTGACCAACGTGCTTACCACGGGCCAACTCACCATTCCGGCAATGCGTAAATCCGGCATGGCCGACGAGGTGGCTGGAGGCGTTGAAGCCTGTGCTTCCACCGGCGGTGTGCTGCTGCCCCCCATTATGGGTTCCACAGCCTTCGTGATGGCCACGCTTCTGGATATCGCCTACATCGATGTTGCCGCAGCCGCTGCCTTACCCGCGTTTTTGTACTTTGCGAGTTTGTATCTACAGATCGACGCCTATGCGGGGCGGGAAAAAGTGCTAGGCCTTGCCGAGGAGGATATTCCTAGCCTGCGTAAAACCATGGCGGAAGGGTGGTTTTATTTAGGCGCTTTCGCGCTGCTGATTTTTTTACTGATCTTCTTGCAGCAAGAATCCATCGCGCCGTATTACGCCACCGCCGCGCTGTTGGTGCTCAATCAGTTTTCACATGAGCACCGTTTAGATCTCTCTGGCGCGGTGGATTTGATGTATAGCGTCGGTAAGCTGCTCATTGAACTCGTGGTTGTGCTAGCGGGAGTGGGGCTGATCGTCGGCTCACTGTCGTTGACTGGACTGAGTGGCACGCTGGTCAACGACCTGCTGAGTATGGCAGGTGACGATATTGGTCTGCTGTTGTTCATGGGTGCAGTGACCAGTTTCGTACTTGGCATCGGCATGACAGTGACAGCCGCCTACATCTTTCTCGCCGTGGTACTGGCCCCCGCGCTTGTTAGCCAAAATCTTGATCCGCTCAGCGTGCACTTGTTCATTCTGTACTGGGCGATGCTTTCCTACATCACGCCGCCGGTGGCGCTGGGAGCCTACGCAGCAGCGTCGATTGCCGAAGCAAATCCCCTGAAAACCGGCTTTGCCGCCATGCGTTTAGGCAGCGTGATTTACATCATCCCCTTCATTTTCGTGTTGGATGTTGCCTTCATTTTACAGGGGCCGTGGTACGCCTCGGCACAAGTATTTGCCGAGGCGATTGTGGGTGTATGGCTTATCTGCGCAGGACTGCAAGGGTATATGGCCGGTCTTGGCAGGCTTGATTCCCAGTTGGTGCGTGTCATGGTGAGTATGGGCGGTCTGGCCATTGCCGTGCCTCAGCTTAATTGGGTGCTGAGTGAGCCGCCCTCGAATCTTGCTGGGTTGATACTAGGCGGCTCATTGGTGGCAGGCGC
The DNA here is from genome assembly GCA_002726925.1 of Gammaproteobacteria bacterium. Taxonomy (GTDB): domain Bacteria; phylum Pseudomonadota; class Gammaproteobacteria; order Pseudomonadales; family Azotimanducaceae; genus UBA4421. The sequence continues at coordinate 1,852 of PBTJ01000078.1, forward strand.
ACTGCTGATTCGGCGTCTAACGAATGCTCAGCAGATCGCCTAAACCATGCCTTGGTCCCTGGGCGTGACCAAGGGAAAGCGTCTGACAAATTGATCAAACAGTTCGCGAAGTGAAAGCAGCCGGGTAGCGTCGCCTTCAATGGCCATTTGCTGTTTTTCTATGAGCGTTGCCGCGTCTGTGGCGCCCATCAACAAGTTTTTAAAATCTAATGAGGCGATGCTTAGGCTTACCTGATGGGCTGAGTTTTCAGGATTTTTGAAGTAATTGAGCACGCTATTGCGAATACTCAGCAGATATCGGCAGTTCAGATCTGTGAACACCAGTTCGATGCCTAAATCTAAATCCTGCGCAGCTTCTGGCAACAAACGCACCGCGAGCACCTGAAAAAAGTTCTCGATGGGGATGCCTGCGGCGATGCCCCCACTGGGGGTGAACGCTCGCGATTCTGGTAAGCCCTCGCGAAGCTCTAGGGCGCCGCACAGGTAGAAGTTTCGCCAAGGTGCGGATTCGGATTGGTAGCCCAGTTGCTCGAGGGTATCCGCCAGCAAGGCGCGACCTTNAATATGTTCCGGATCTGCCATCACCACATGATTGAGCACTTCGGCCACCCATCGATAGTCACCTGCCTTAAAAGAGTGCTTGGCCTTGAAGACGACTGCGTCGGCGCCNCCCATGTAGTCGAGGTAGCGGGCAGCAGACTCGGTNGGCGGCAGCGGGTAAAGCGTGGAAGGGTTNCCGTCGAAAAAGCCAAGGTATTTCACGTATACCGCGCGGGTGTTGTGGTGCACGGTGCCGTAGTAGTCGCGGTTGTAGAATTCCTGTCCCAGGCTTGGCGGCAGGCAAACGCGCTCGGCGATTTCTTCCTTATTAAAGCCTTTGTTAGCCAAACGCAGAGTTTGGTCGTGAATGTACTTGTATAGATCGCGCTGCTTCTCTAAGTACTCCACAGCGCGCTGACGGCCCCAAATCGGCCAGTGGTGGGAGGCGAATTGAATGTCCAGTCGGTGGCCGAATAGTTCGATTGACTCGTTGATTTGCGCTGACCATGCCAGCGCGTCACGCACCTGTGCGCCGCGTGGGGTATAAACGTTGTGTAAGTGGTGGGAGGTGATCTCGGACATACACAGGGCTTTGAACTTTGGCAGGTAGAAGACAAATTCTGCTGGTGCTTCGGTGCCCATGGTCATCTGAAACTCGATCTCAATGCCGTCGATGGTGCGGGTTTCGCCGGTTTTGCAAATGGTGTCTGAGGGTACGATAAACCCCGTTGTACCCAGCGATAGCGATGCACCGAGACCAGTAGTGACAAAACCGGTGGGTGAGGGCTTGAGTAAATTGCCATACATGTAAGTGGCGCGGCGGCCCATGGCGTTGCCCGCCAGTACGTTTTCATTCAGCGATTCATCTACGAAGTCCATGGGTGCAATTATCGGCACTTCGCCGGAGAGAACTTGTTGGTGACTGACAACGCCGAGAATGCCGCCAAAGTGGTCGGCGTGACTGTGGGTGATCAGCACTGCGACCACAGGGCGCTCGCCCAACTGTTCATTGGCCAGAGCCAGCGCTGCTGCAGAGGACTCGGATGAGGTGAGGGGATCGATGATGATCCAGCCTTGCTCGCCGCGAATCAGAGTCATGTTGGCAATGTCGAATGACCGTACTTGGTACAGACCGTCACAAACTTCATAGAGACCGTGGTGCTGGGCGTTGAGCTGCGCCTGCCGCCAAAGACTTGGGTTCACGGTATCCGGCGCCTCGCCGTCAAGGAAATACAGCTGTTCTAGGTCGAATGTGGTGTGGCCGTCTGGGCGTTTGATGGTGATCGGGTCGATGCTGGCGATAAAGCCGCGCTGAGCATCATGAAAACTCTGGAGGTCGGCGAAATTCAGTTCTCCGCGAACGCGTGCTTGAGCTTGCTGTGTGTGCTCGGTTGCGGGTTTCGGCTGCGCGAGATCCGCCGGTAGTGGGCTGTATGCCATAAGTCTCCCCTCGACTGGTACTGCTGTGATATTAGACCGGTTGTTGGTCCAGAGTGCTATCCGACTTCGGTGTGTCGTCATCGGTATCGAGTTTGGCGAAATAGATTTTTGCCGCGGCTAAGACCTTGGGCGCCAGCAAGATCGCGGACACCATCGTAGGGATCGCCATCAGCGCAAAAGAACCGTCAATCAAACTGACGGCAGATTCAATGGAGACCACTGCGATGAGCACGATGGAAAGCACGAAGACCATGCGATAGGCGTTGATGTATTTGGTGCCAAAGACGAAGCTCGCGCACTGTGATCCATAGAATGAGTAAGTGAAGATCGTGGTGGTTGCGAAGCAAAGGACGCAAACAAAAACCACCAAAGTGCCGGCAGGGCCAAGCAGAGTGGAGAAGGCATTCGCGGTTAGGGTAACGCCTTGTGAGGCATCGCTCTGCCACGTACCGGCGATCAATATCATCAGCGCGGTTGCCGTGCACACGATCAAGGTGTCGACAATGGGGCCAATCATGGCGACCAAGCCTTCACGAATGGGTTCATTGGTTTTTGCCGCACCGTGCACCAGAGATTCGGTGCCCATACCCGCTTCGTTGCTGTAGGCACCGCGCTGGACGCCATATAAAACAACGGCGAGCAAGCTACCGCCGGCGGCGGCCTCGCCCGTGAAGGCGTCGGTTAAGATCATGGCAAAGGCCGCAGGAATGGCGCCAGCGTTGAGGGTGAGCGCCACCAGCACGGCGACCAAGTAGACAGCGGTCATCACCGGCACCAACACGCGGGCCGTGCCAGCGATGCGGTGCAAGCCACCAAAAATGACAGCGCCCGTAATGCCGGCAAGCACGATGCCGCTCGAGAGGTTGAACATGAATGGATCTTCGTCCGCGCCGAGTAAGCCTTGGTCGACCATGACTAGGTCGCGAAAAATTTGGATCAGCTGATTGCTTTGCAGCGCAGGTAAGCAGCCGATCAGACCGACTACGGCGAAGACAGAGGCCAGAAAGTGCCAGCGTTTCGGCAGAGCCTCGCGAATCACGTACATGGGTCCGCCCTGCAACTCGCCGTTATCGTCATAGCCGCGATACATCACCGCCAGAGAGCAGGTGAAAAATTTGGTTGCAATGCCAAGTATGGCAGTTATCCACATCCAGAAAATTGCGCCTGGGCCGCCGATCTGTATTGCTAACGCCACGCCGGCAATGTTGCCCATGCCAATGGTGCCCGCCAAGGCAGCGGTCAAGGCCGAAAAGTGGCTGATGTGACCCGGATCGTTGGGGTTGTCATATTTGCCGCGGACTAAATCTACGGCGTGGCGCAAGTAGAAAAAGGGCGCAAATTTAGAGCAGGCGAGGAAATAGAAGCCTCCGCCTAGCAGCAAACACAGTAGCCATGGCCCCCAAGCATAATTCGCGAACTGGGTGGTGATGTACTGAATGGTATCGAGCATGCGCGGACTTTTTGCGAGAAAGCAGCAGAGTAAACCGTTCACCTGTCGGATGCACCCGTCGTCCAGATGACCGCCACCGCTGAGTTGCCAAAGTGTTTACACTTTGCCAAAAGTACACTGCTCGACATTGGGCGATGGGTAGTCGCGACGACAGGAGAGGCATGAATAACGAATTGCACACGGGTCCCCTTGGAGAAGCTTCTCAGTATGCGGAGGGCTACTCACCCGAACGCCTGTTTCCGATGCCGCGCGCAGAAGGGCGCCTTGCCGTGGGATTGATGGCGACACCTGATTGCTATGGGCAGGATATCTGGACCGGCTTTGAATTTTCTTGGCTGCAGGAGAAAGGCAAGCCGGAGGTTGCGGTGCTCCGGCTAACCGTACCTGCGTTTTGCAGCCATATCGTTGAAAGCAAATCGATGAAGCTCTATCTCAACGGCTTCGCGCAGACGCGTTTTGACTCGATATCGGCGGTCAGGGAACGCTTGACCGAAGACCTGGGCAGCGCCTTTGGCGGAGCGGTTGGGGTAGAGCTGTTAGCGCTGGCTGATTCGAGTCTTGGGGTTGGCGAACTGCAGGGGGAGTGCTTGGATGAGTTGGACGTTGAAATCACCGATTATGAGCGAAATCCAGATTTGCTTGCGCTGACGGCGCGTGGCGGTACCGACAATGCCCCGGTTACGCAGGTATTGACGACCCATCTATTTCGCAGTCTGTGTCCGGTAACCGCCCAGCCGGATTGGGCGTCAGTGCTTGTGAGCTATACCGGTGCGCCGATTGATCGAGCCGGGCTGCTAAAATATCTGGTGTCCTATCGCCAGCATCAGGCGTTTCACGAAACCACCATTGAGCCGATCTATGCAGACATTCGGGAGCGATGCCAACCCGAAAAGCTGTTAGTCAGTGGTCGATTCTTGCGCCGCGGCGGTCTGGACATCAATCCAACGCGATCTAGCGAACCCCAAGCCTTCGGTATGCTGCGGCTGTCGCGACAATAGCGAAGCCATAGGCTGGGCCCATAAAGACAGATCAGTCCTCTCGGCTAGGTGCGATCTTGCTGCGAAGCCAGCGCCACCATGTGTTGTCTTGCCGCAGCCAGCGCTCCAGTGCATCCATTTGTGTGGCTACGGCGAAGCCATCGCCGAGCATGTCTTGCCTCGTTGTGAGAGGTAAGTCGGGATCTAATGGCTTGATGGGTTTGGCAGGATTTCCCGCAGCAACAACATTGGCAGGAATGTCCTTGGTTACCACAGAACCGGCGCCGATCACGCTGTTCTCGCCGATCCGCACACCCTTACAAACAATCGCGCCATCACCGATCCACACGTTGCGCTCCAGCACTACTGGGGCGGTCTGCCCGATCGGCTGGGTGCGATCGTACACATCGTGCCAGTCGGCATCGGTGATGTAGGCGCCGGCGGCGAGCATGGTGCTTTCGCCGATACTCACGCGGCAGGCGGAATCGATGCGCACGCCGGGACAGATCAATACCGAATCAGCCACATCGATGCGTCCCTGATATTCGTTCATAGCCCATGTGGTGAGGCGAACCGTGCGATCACGGGCGGTGATGACATGAACCGATGTACCAAAGGAAATACCTCGGCCATAGAGCTTGAGGTTCCACGGTTTCATGATCATAGAATGGTGCCCAAGCGCTTCGAGCTGAGGCTGTATGAAGTGGTGTACCCAAGCGGCCTCTAGCTTGCCCAAAAGTACTTTTAGGCGGTAAGGGCGGTGATCGTCGCGCATGTTAAACCGAATGTATTTGTATGCCGCGCTTGTACGCAGGTAGCGGCTTCGCTGCAAGTGCCATGAGTACGCAAGCTGCGAAAAAGCCACTTGCAGGTGCTCGTGATCACTGAGGCCGGTAGGAATTAATAGCCTTTTCCTTTAGCATTCCGCCCCCCAATGGTGACCCATCTTGGTCCCCTGAAGGCGACATGTTGTGAACTCCGCCAGGCCTGGAA
>PBTJ01000079.1 GCA_002726925.1 Gammaproteobacteria bacterium
GGCACATACCACAACTTGCAGAGAAATTATGAAGGCACTTGATGCAGGCGCCTACGGCGTTATCGTGCCTATGGTCAATAACCGTGAAGAGGCGCAGCAAGCTGTGATGGCCTGTCGCTATCCACCTCTGGGTAATCGCTCCTTCGGACCGATTCGCGGTGCGCTATACGGCGGCCGAGGTTATGCAGTGGAAGCCAATGACCAAATTGCCTGCATCGCCATGATCGAAACTGCCGAGGGTATCGCTCATGCCGACGAGATCATGAGCACTCCAGGGCTGAACGGTGTCTACATAGGTCCCGCAGACTTGGCTCTATCCTTGGGCCTGCCTGCCATGGGTGACCAGCCTCAAGAAGAGCATTTGGTCGTGGTGAAAGAACTGCTCGGGAAATGCAAAGCGCACAAAATTGCCGCCGGTATTCATACCTCGAGTCTTGAGTACGCACAAAAGTACCTTGCCCTTGGCTTCAATTTCGTCACCCTGGGCACTGAGTCTGGCCATATGACGAAAAATGCATCGATGGAACTCGCTGCTGCCAGAGGTACCGCAGAGGCACAGCGCGAGAGCACGGGCTACTAGCCCGCGAATAGTGGTCGGCATGTTGAACTCATGATTTGGTTTTTTGCTCTATTGCTGTTAGCGGTATTTATACCGTCATTTTGGGTACGTTGGGTGATGCGGCGCTACGCCAGTGATATTGCGGATATGCCCGGTACTGGCGGAGATTTGGCTAAGCACTTGATCGACCGCTTCGAACTGCGAGGCGTTGGCGCTGAGATTACAGAGCTTGGCGATCACTACGATCCGCAGAGCAAAATGGTTCGACTGAGCGAGGAAAATTGGCGGGGGAAATCCCTTACCGCCGTTGCCATTGCGGCTCATGAAGTGGGACATGCGATCCAACACCAGCAAAACGACGTTCGGTTGAGCGCTCGCACAAAGCTGGTGCCTGTGGTCAATTTGTTGGGACAGCTGAGTGTTGGTGTCCTGGCCGTGGCGCCGATTATCGGTCTGCTGACTCGACACCCGGTGCCGATTCTGTTTACTGCCGTGATCGGCCTCTCAGGACTGTTACTTCGTATGCTATTGCACTTGCTGACGCTGCCTACGGAATGGGATGCAAGTTTTGGCAAGGCGCTGCCCATTTTGTGTGCGGGGAAATACATTTCGACGCAACAAGAAGGGGTGGTGAAACGCATTTTGAGGGCCGCCGCGTTAACTTACTTTGCGGCGGCGCTGGCCGACGCTTTTAATTTGTTCCGCTGGGCAGCCCTGTTGATCCGTCGCTAAGTGCAGGCGATTTTCGTCTGCTTTTTACGACCTTTCATCTCTTAGGCTAAATTTTTTCGCCGTGTCAGTGATATTAGGGCGGGTTATTGGAGAGCAGTTGCAGTGAGTGAAGAGATGCGCATCGTGGGATGGAACGTTAATGGACTACGAGCCTGCATCAACAAAATGGGTTTCATTCCTTTTTTGGAAAGCAGTGGCGCTGACATCGTGGCCTTGCAAGAAGTCCGAGCATTTCCCGAACAACTCCCTCCAGAAGTGACCGCTTCAACAGACTGGCATGTGAGTTTCTCGCCCGCCAAGCGGCCGGGTTACAGTGGCGTTGCGATATTCAGTCGAGTCGCGCCAACCAAAATAGAGACTAGCCTCGGTGAAGAGCGCTTCGACGACGAAGGCCGCTTCATCGTTGCGCATTTTGGACGCTTAGCTGTTGCGAGCATTTATTTTCCCAACGGTAAAGGCAAAGAGCGCGATAATTCCCGGGTTGGCTACAAGCTAGATTTTTATCGCGCAGTTTTTGATCGACTCAATGAGCTGCGCAGACGCGGTAGAGTTTATGTTTTAGGAGACTTCAACACAGCCCACCATGAGATCGACTTGGCGCGTCCAAAAGGCAATCGCAACGCCAGTGGTTTCTTGTCAATCGAACGCGAGATGCTGACACAAGTGCTGAGCGAAGGTTGGGTAGACACATTTCGCGCTGCGCATCCGGCCGAGCCCGACCATTACACTTGGTGGCGACAGTTTGGTGGTGCTAGGGAGAAAAATGTGGGGTGGCGAATTGACTATGTTTACGCCTCAACCTCTGCCATGCGTCGGGTCAAAGACGCGTTTATTTGGCCTAATGTTTTGGGCTCAGATCACTGTCCTGTGGGCGTTGATTTGAAGTAGTCTGAGACTCCGCAAATTTCTGAGGTGTCAGATGGCACAACCGTTTCCAAACCACCCTAATTTACGCGGCGGTTTTGCCCCTTTGCAGATGGAATGCGATGTCAACGATCTGGTGATCGAGGGCGAAATCCCTAAGGAACTCAATGGCAGTTTCTACCGCAACGGTCCTAACCCCCAATATGCGCCCCGAGGCCATTACCATTGGTTTGGTGGCGACGGCATGGTGCACGCCTTTCACATTGAAGACGGCCAAGTCGACTATCGCAATCGCTGGGTACGCACGGTCAAGTGGCACAAAGAACGAGCGGCTGGGCGCTCACTCTTCAGTGCATTCAACCCGATGGATAACGACCCAAGTGTGGCCGGGTTAGAAACCGACGGTGTGGCCAATACCAACATTATTTGGCACGGCGGCAAGCTATTGGCTCTAGAAGAAGGTCATGCGCCTTTTGAACTTGATCCTCATACGTTGGAATCTGTAGGGCCGCATAGGTATGGCGGCAAGCTGAAAGGACCGATGACCGCCCACCCCAAAATTGACCCTGAAAATGGCGAGATGCTGTTCTTCGGCTACAACGCCAACGGCACGATTTCAGAACATATGACGTTCAGCGTTGTCGATAAGGACGGTAACCTGCTGCGCAGCGAGTCTTTTGCAGCTCCCTACGCCGCCATGGTTCACGATTTTATCGTTACCCGCGACCACGTCATTTTTCCTATCATGCCGTTGACCGGCAGCCTGGAGCGAGCGTTTGAAGGGGGTCCTGTCTACGCGTGGGAGCCTGACAAAGGTAGTCATATTGGTATCATGCCTCGCCACGGTTCCGTGCAAGATCTGCAGTGGTTTTACGGTGAGGCAAGCTATGTCTTTCACCCAATGAACGCGCATACCACCGACGATGGAAAGATCGTCTGTGATGTTTGTGAGTACCCAGAGGCGCCGTTATTTCCTGGCGTGGACGGCAAACCTGGTGATCCCAAAAAGGCGCTGGCTAAATTGGCACGTTGGACCTTTGACCTGAATGCCCAAACGGATCGTTATCAGGTCGAGCAACTGCATGATTTGGTTTGCGAGTTTCCTCGCATAGACGAACGTCGTGCTGGGCTCCCCTACCGTTTTGGTTACATCGCAGGCGATACCCAACCAGCGGCAAAAGTAGGCGGCTTTAACATCATTGCAGCCGTTGATCACCACAAGGGCACGCTGAGTAGCTACGATGTGGGCGAAGGCTGTGCCACCAGTGAGCCGATTTTTGTGCCGCGCCGCGTTGATGCCGAAGAAGGCGATGGATTTTTGCTGGCCTATGTTTTTGACGCAAATCGCGGCGCTAGCCATATGGTCGTGCTCGATGCGCAAAATGTTGCCGACGGCCCTCTCGCGAAGGCGATGCTCGATCATCGCGTGCCCTATGGCTTTCACGGTAACTGGCGGGACGCTGGTTAAAAGGCAGCCAAAAATTACTCAGGCGGGAGTGGCAATTCGTGCGCTTTTGATCAAGGCGAAAGCCTCTGCTCCCAACTGAAGGTTAAGGGCTTCGCAGGCTGCCTTTGAAATGTGCGCGCATAGGCGCTCATCGCTGCCATCCACTGTCAGATCAACGGCCACTAAGCCACGCGCATTTCCCGACAGCGGTGTTATATCCGCAATGGTGACGCCGAGCATATTCCGAATGCTGAGCTGCGTCGGTTTGGATGTGGCGATGGCAATGTCTCTGGCTGCGAGGAAGAGGCGCACCTTCGCTGTGGCCGGCGGTTCTAGCCCCAGCACCTGCATAGACTGTTCACCTATCGCCATGTCGATCATCGAGTAGGCCTCGCTAAAGCCAGTCACTGTTGCCTCAATCAAACTGCCGGCCTCGCCCAAATCCTCACCTTTCGTGGACAGCAGGCCCAAGCTTGGCAGTATTTCTTGAGTAGGGCCCTGTCGAATCAGTGTGTTGTTTCCCATGACCAGCATGTGGTCACAGAGTTTGGCGATCTCATCGTTGAGGTGACTGACATAAATGGTTGGGATATCAAGCTCTCGCGTGATGTTAGCGAGGTATGGAATAATTTCAGCCTTACGTTGGCTGTCTAGGCCATTGAGAGGCTCGTCCAAAAGTAGCAGCTGCGGTTGTCCGAGAATGGCACGGGCCACGTTGACCCGCCTTGATTCACCGCCAGACAGTGTTTTGGGTTTGCGCCCAAGTAAGTCAGCCAAGTCAAATTGCTCGACGACGTCTGTTAGCGGTAGCTTGATGGGCATTTGCTGATCTCCAGCGCGCTTTAGGCCATAGCGTAAATTTTCTTCGACGCTCATGTGGGGGAAGAGACGATCCTCTTGAAAGACATAGCCGACCCGTCGCTTATGACTGGGTACGAGACGGTCACCCTCTTGCCAGATTTCGTTTTTGAATCGAATACTGCCGCTGCAGGGAGTTAGGCCCGCAATTGCGCGCAGCAAAGTGGTTTTGCCGCAGCCACTGGGGCCGAACAAAGCAGTAACGCCAGATGGCATCTCGCACTGCATGTTGATTTGCGTCTCGCCGATAGGAATCTTGATATCCAGCGCGAGCATCAGCGGCTGCTTCTTGGCAGGAGGCTGGGAGCGAGTTGGCGATTGCTGTAGTAGACGCATAAAAGCACGCTAAACGAGAACACCAGTAAGCCCGCTGACAGGGCGTGTGCCTGACCGTAGTTCAGCGTTTCGACGCTTTCATAAATCACGATGGATATGACCCGGGTTTCGCCGGCCAGATTGCCGCCCACCATCAGCACGATGCCGAACTCGCCAACGGTATGCGCAAAGGTCAGTACGGCTGCTGTCAGATAGCCGCTGCGCGCCATGGGCAGTACTGTGCTGCGCCAGGCATCCCAGGGGTTTGCGCCGAGGGTGGCCGCGGTTTCAAGGGGTTGTCTGCCAATTTGCGCAAACGCTGCGGTTAAGGGCTGAACCATAAAGGGGAGTGAGTAGACGAGCGAGGCAATCACCAAGCCCGTGAAGGAGAATGCCAAAGTGCTGCCAGTCAGTTCCACCCAAAGGCCGCCTAATGCGTTGTCTGGACTAAAGAGGATTAAAAGATAAAAACCAAGCACCGTGGGCGGCATGACTAGGGGTATGGCAGTAATCGCCTCAATAGCGGGCTTCAGACGATGCTGGCTGTGGGCAAGCCACCAAGCTAGGGGGGTGGCGATCACCATCAATACCACAGTGGTAATGCCGGCAAGTTTTGCGGTAAGCCAGATGGCAGTGAATTCGGTCAAGGTGATGAGAGCTCGTGAGAAGTTGGCGGTAGCCTGAAGTCACCGCCAACGTGAATGCCGCGGAATCTCAAGCAGCAGGCTTGCGAAATTTAAGCGTCATGCGGTTGGACTCGCCAATCGCTTGCATCGCCGCAGCCGCTTCTGGATTGTCCCGGCTGCCCATTAGCGTAGGCGGTAGTCGCCAAACGATATCGCCTTCTTGGGGTTGATCATTGGGGTTCGCATTAACCTCAGATGCACCCTCAAAAACAAAACCGGCTGCTTCCATTTGAGCGACCACAAAGCTCTGTTTTAAATAACCGCGACTGCCATCGGCCCACACGTCTGGCGCTTCTTCGCGCATTTGATGCTGCACGATGCCGACAACACCTCCGGGTTTGAGAGCCGTGTAGGCGTTATCAATCGCTATGCTGAGAAAATCGCCCTGGTTTTGGTAGCGTGCCAAATTGTGCATGGCGCGGATGAAGAGCACGGCGTCAGCGCGACCAGCTACAGATTCAGGTTGGGCGCCGAAGAAGAACCCGCTGATCGGCGTGTCATTATTCTCGACCCAAGTTGATGCCTTCTCTGGCCAATCGGTGGTCCAAGTTTCGAGCTTTTTAAGCTGCTCTTCGGTGCGAAAGCTAAAGAGTCGCTGCATGTCCAGCCCATAGTTAGCGCCAATCAGTGCGCCCTCCTCACCCAAGTACGGCAGTAACAGTTTGCTGTACCAACCGCCGCCGGGTAGGGCTTCGACCACAGTCATGCCCGGTTCAATGCCGAAAAAAGCCAGCGTTTGGGCAGGGTTGCGATACGCATAGCGAGCCTGCACGGCTTCAGGTTGCGCGGCCAAAATCGCTTCAAGGCCAGTGGCCTGGGATTCTGTCATAAGCGCCGTCGTGTTGGCTGTTGAGGTCTGTGCAGATAATTCGGTTGTTGCTGAGGGGGTATTTTCGACGCAAGCGGCGAGTGCGAACGCTGCCGATAAGAGAACGATAGATCGCATGAACATATCCTCGATGGGTGTCCTGAGATGGTAGGCATTAGCCGCGAATATGAACAGACCCCATTTGAAATGTTGTAGGCTATGCGACTTGGTCGAGAGCCTCTGCGACAATATCGGCAATGGAGCGCACGTCCTCTGGGCTCGCGGTAAACGGTGGTCCAAATTGCAGGGTATCGCCCCCCCAACGTACGTACAGCCCTAGCTCCCAGCACTTGATGCCCAACTCAAAGGGTCGAACTACCGGATCGCCATCTCTTGGCGCAATTTGCAGTGCGCCAGCTAAGCCAAAGTTGCGAATGTCGGTGATGTGCGGGTGTTCCTTCAAGCTGTGTAGGGTTTCTTCTAGCACTGGGGCGAGTGACTGCGCTCTTTGCACCATCTGGTCGTCTTGGAACACGTTCAGAGCAGCCAGAGCTGCGGCGCAAGCGACGGGGTGTGCGCTGTAGGTATAGCCATGAGGTAACTCGATCATATGATCGGGTATGTCCATGGCCATCATGCTGTTGTAGATCTCGCTGGAAGTCAGCACCGCTCCCATAGGAATAGCGCCATTGGTCAGGCCCTTGGCAATGTTCATCATGTCTGGCTGCACGCCAAAAGCATCGGCGCCAAAGGCCTCTCCAGCGCGGCCGAAGCCGGTGATGACCTCATCGAAGATCAGCAATATGTCGTTCTCATCGCATAAATCGCGCAGGCGCTGCAGGTAACCCTTAGGTGGAATAATGACGCCTGCCGAGCCAGACATGGGTTCAATAATGACCGCAGCAATGTTCGACGCGTCATGCAGCATGATTAACTGTTTGAGATGATCGGCTAGCTCTACGCCGGTATCCGCTTGGCCCTTGGTGAAGGCCAAATCAGGTTGCAGGGTATGCGGCAGATGATCTGCATCACCCAATTGGCCGAACATTTTTCGGTTCGCCCCGATACCACCCAAACTGGTGCCTGCAAAGTTCACACCGTGGTAGCCCTTGTGTCTGGAGATAAACCGCGTTTTGGTGGGTTGGCCCTTGCTGCGCCAGTAGGCTCTCGCGAGTTTCAGCGACGTATCTGCGCATTCAGAACCGGAGTTGGTGAATAGCGCGTGGTTTAAGTCACCTGGCGCCATTTCGGTGAGGCGTTCGGCCAAGGCGGTGGCACCGGGGTGTGTGTACTGAAATGCCGGCGCGTAATCCATAACACTCAACTGTGCCTTAATAGCCGCGCTGATTTCCGGTCGGTTGTGGCCATAGCCGCAGCACCACAATCCAGACAGCGAATCGAAAACCCTTCGGCCATCTTGGCTGATGTAGTGATTTTGCTCAGCGGCGATCACCACGCGCGGATCTTGATGGAACTGTCTGTTCGCGGTGAATGGCATCCAGTGCGCTGGGGTGGAGAGCAGGTTTGTCGCCGTTTGCTTCGATTGCATGATGTAAGTTCCTAGCTGACAGCCTTTTGGTATGCAGGCCTGCTGGTTAGCCGTTGCCAATAGGGTGTGACACTGTCAGGCAGCCCGTCTGGAAGAAACCGATCTGCGAGCATCAGCGTATAGCCCAGCATGATGTCTGCTGCGCTAAATGTATCACCAAGAATAAAGGTCTTGTCTGACATTTCGTGGCCCAGGGCGTTGGCGCTCAAAGCGGCTCTGGCCTGCATTTCGGTGACTACTGCGTCGATGCGCTGCTCGCCGGGAAATTCTCGGCCGTGATTGACGATCTCACCGAGGGGCCGCGCAAAGGTGGCTTCGGCAAACCAACTCCACTGCAGATACAAAGCGTGCTCGGGACTGCCTGGTGTAGGCTGCAGGTCGCCGTTGCCATAGCGGTCAAGAATGTACTGAACCATGGCGCCAGATTCGAACATCAATAAATCTTCGCTTTGAACGCCCAGTTCATCACGCAGCACAGGTACTTTGCCAACCGGGTTCATGGCTCGCCATTCGCTGCTGCTCCGAAACTCGGGAGTAAAGTCCACGGGCGCGACCGTGTAGGGAATCTGCAGTTCCTCACAAAGCCAGATGGGCCTCACGCCACGGGTACCTGGCACGTGATAGATCGTCAGCATGTCGTCTTCCTCAGCTATTTTTCTTTGGTGGGCCAGCGCTGGTGAAGCGTGTGCCCGGCGGATCGATGGCCCAATCTGCGGATAACCCCCAGGTGTCGGTGAAAACGAATTCATCGAGGGGGCGCCTGCGCACTGGGCCGTGGCCACCCTGGGGCTTGCCCAGCGTTAGGGTGCAAGAAACGAAAACCTCCTCAGGGATGCCCAGTAGCGTCTTGAGTTCTAGCTCGACTGGCTTGTGAAAGCCGGTAATGACGCCGCCATAGCCCAAGGCTCTCGCGGCTAACAGCAAGTTTTGCACCGCAGGATAAACCGATGCTCCCTCCATGGGGTCCGGTGCGCGGTAGCGAATCATGCAAGGTAAGATGAGCGCAGGCACTGCGCTAAAGTTGTCGACGTAGCCGCGCATGGTCCTGGCCATGCGAGATTTCGGCGAATCCGGATCGGCGCCAGAACCTTGCGCGTAGCCGTCATTACGCTCTTTCTCTGCCCAGATGTTTTGCGCCGATTTCGCGATGACTTCCTTCGCTTGTGCTGCTCGATCGCCATCGGTGAGCACCATGAAGCGAAAAGGTTGCCGATTGGAACCGCTAGGCGCCCGAGTTGCCGAGAACAAAATGTCACGCAGATGGGTTTCGGGGATAGGTTCATTGGTATAGCGCCGGATGGCCCGGGTCGTCGCCAGTCCCTCTAGCAGGGAGACTGAGGTTTGCTCGATGGGTCTATCCCCGAGGAACTGGTTGTTGCGGCTCATGTTAGGACTCTCTGCCTGACCAAGTGAATAACGTCACCGAGTCTGATATGGCACGGTCATGCCTTCAAGTGCCCTTACAATGATTGGTAACGCATGGGAGTGCGGATATTGCCTTGGAGTCTAGCAATGGCCACACTGATGGGCAGAGCAAACTAAAAAGCGGGAACTTATGATTGATCTAGACCGTCAGGGCGATGTTTTCACCATGACATTAAATGCCGGCGAAAACAGATGGAATACCACTTTTGTGCGAGCCATCGACGAGGTACTTAGCGAGGTAGAGGCGTCTACTGGCCCTGCTGCACTGGTGACGACTTCGGCCAGCGAGAAATTCTTTTCCAATGGTTTAGATCTAGATTGGGTGCAAGATCCTGATGCTCATCCTGCAGCCGGTGATCGAGCCGCCTTTGGGCCTGAATTTATGGGGCTCATGAGCCGCATCATGACCTTTCCTGTGCCAACAATCTGTGCGGTAAACGGTCATGCATTCGGAGCGGGTTTCATGTCGGCGCTGTGTCACGACTTGCGCTTTATGCGGGCCGACCGAGGCTTTATGTGCGCCAATGAGATGCAGATTGGCTTGTCGATCCCAAGCCCTGAATTGGCGTTGTTTAAACACAAACTCCCAGCGTCTGTGTTTTTTGAAACGGTGCAACTCGCTAAGCGGTGGACAGGACCTGCTGCTCAGACCGCCGGATTTGTTGAACAAGTTGGCGACGTTGAGGGATTGTTAGGCATGGCGCAAGCGCGCGCAGCGCAACTGGCACCCTTGGCAGCGAACCGCGAAAACTATGGCGGCCAGAAACAGCGTTTATTTGGTGAAAATGCCGCCATCAACGATGTGCATGGCGCAGCTTACATGCTGGCGAACTCAGACAAGTACTCTCACTAGCACTCCTGATTTGAGGTCTGGCGCCTTCGAACTAAGCCACTGGATTCGGCGTAAAACAACCGTTTGTCAGCTAAATGACTCAGATTATCGAAATGTCTGAGGGCAGGATGGGGTTGTTCCTATATAAAATTTCTTCGTTTTGTTGGTTGCGTGTGAGCGACCAAAATAAAAAAGTGAGGATTTGGCATATGGTTACTTTCCAGAAAAAAGCGATAGCCGTTGGTGTTGCAGGCTTGCTAACCCTGGGTTCAACCAACCTGCATGCGGCTGAAGGCGCTTCAGGTGGAGCGGAAGCCGCAGGAGCGGNGAGTGCAGCAGGCGGCATTTCAGTCGCAGCAGCTGTTAGCCTGGGCGTCGTCGGCTTAGGGCTGATCGNCGTTGCCGTTGACGATAACGATAGTACGACACCAGAACGCCCGCCTTTCACTCCTCCAGTAACTCCCACGACGACAACACCCACGACGACAGCGACGACTACCACGACCGGAACGACGAATACGACCACGACCACCACCACCACTACTACTGGCACGTAGTAGTGGTTTCAGCACGAATGGCGTCCGCGATCGAGATCAAAAGGCCCGTATAGCTCCGCTAAAATAGCTTCTTTTTGGATCACCTCCATAGGAGCTATGGGATAGAGAAAGAGGTAAACGGGTACCTTTTTGATAACTTCTCGCGTGAGAAACGGCGCCCTGATTGAAATTGAGGTATCCATGACTGCTGGCGTAAATTCATATCAATCGCTGACAAGGGTGCGGGAATCGCTCAACCAGCGGCATTACCCTTGGGCGGTAGACCGACACAAAGTGTGAGGTGGCCCTGTGNGCGTCCAAATCTTCTTGAGTAGCCCACCATTCGATCAGTAAGAAAATCTCGGGTTCCGCCTCGGAATGATATACCTCAAACCTCTCGCATCCGGGTTCGGTCAGTGATACTTCGGCCTGCGTCGTTAAAAGCCTTTTCAACTCATCGATGTCGCTGGCTTCCATAGCTCTCAAAATAACGTTGTTGTAGACCACGAACCCCTCCTATGGAAAATGCTGTTGTAACGCATCCAGTGTGACACGATCGGCGGCTCCGGTCGGAACATTGGCAAGAGGATGAGTTGGAGTACTTTTGGGGTGATGTTAGGAGTGCTGGCGCAATGAGCGACGAGGTATGGGCCCTCTGGGATAAACCGTTTGCCGGTCTAGACAGTGATGGTGAGAAATCACCGCANCTGACTGTGCATTTGGCCGCCATTCCCAATGGGTGCGGAGTCATTGTNTGTCCGGGCGGCGGCTATCGTACGCTGGCGAGTGATCATGAGGGCCGTCAGGTGGCACAGTGGTTAAACGCTGTCGGCATCCACGCCTTTGTGCTGCGATATCGGCTCGGCCCGCGATATCACAGCAACGTCAGTAAAGTGGACAGTCAAAGGGCCATTCGCTTGGTGCGCTTTCACGCAGCGGCGCTCGGTTTGGACCCAACTCGTCTAGGTATGCTGGGGTTTTCTGCAGGTGGCCACTTGGCCTTGGCAACTGCNCTGGCATCTGACGAGCTAGGNTCAAGTTCGGTAGCAGATGAAATAGACCGACAAGATTGCCGTCCCAATTTCTTGGTGCCCGTCTATGCAGTGACCAATGGTGCTAAGCGCGGACGCAAGGCCGATGAATACTTACCTATGGATACCCAAGTGAGCTCAAATTCACCCCCCACGTTTATTGTCCACAATCACCAAGACTCTGTGGTGCCCGCCAGCCAATCGACGCTGTTATACGATGCTCTGCTCGCCGCAAATGTGCCGGCGGAACTGCATATCTTTAACTTTGGCGATCATGGCTTGGGCTTGAACCGAGGCACTGACGCCAAAAATCCTACCTTGACGACCTGGGGTGAGCTGCTGCTGCAGTGGCTGGCTCGGCACGAATTTCTGCTCGACAAAGTAAAGCACTCGGAACGCACCGCGGTGGAGGGCGAGATACTGCTCGATGGCAAGCCCATTGCCATGGGCTGGTTGTCTTGGATACCAGACGACGCCAATCTGCCTATTGCTAGGGTGCGCCTCACGGCAGCCCACAAGGGCAAAATCCAAGTAAACAAGGCAGAGGGTCCAGTNAGCGGTCCTCACCGGCTCGTTNTNCATGTTGTGAGTGCAGTCTATCCACCAGATGCCAGCGGCCGTTATACGATGGAATACGCATTAGNGTTCGAAAGNCGCCTAACNGTGGTCGCTGGCCAACGATTGCANTGGCATTTACAAACAGCGCAGGGAATTGCCCTTTAGTAATATCCGAAGCGGGGCCTTGCAGATNTGAAGGGAGTATTCGTGCATGAGCAATGAAGTTTGGCGTTTGGCGAGAAAGCCTCTAGCCGGGTGGCCGGTCGCAGATGACTTTCGCTGGCAAGTCGAAGACATGCCGGAACCGGCTTTAGGTCAAATGCTCACCCGCACCATTTATCTCTCGCTAGATCCTTATCAGTGGGGCCGTCGCCGGAGCGGTGCCGAACAACCCGGCGACATTTGTCATGGGCGCACTGTCTCTGAAGTCGTGCAGAGCCGCATGGATACCTATGCCGAGGGTGACATCGTCTTCAATACCAACGGTTGGCAGGCTTGGGGCTTAACCGGCGTGAACATCGATGCTTTTGGTTACATGTTCCCCCGCAAGATAGATCCTGATCTGGCACCCATTTCTACCGCCATTGGTGTCATGGGTATGTTGGGCCTGACCGCTTATGCGGGATTAGTGGTGCAGTGTGAGCCGAAACCCGGCGAGACACTGGTGGTGTCTGCAGCGTCTGGGGGTGTCGGACAAGTGGTCTGTCAACTTGGACGACTTTACGGTTGTCGGGTCGTGGCCATCGCTGGATCAGACGAAAAGCTGGAATATCTCAAAACGCTGGGCGTTGATACCGCAGTATCGCATCGCTCGCCCAGCTTCGCTGCAGAACTCCGGCAAGCGTGTCCTGATGGCTGCGACATCTACTTTGAAAATGTTGGGGGTGCGGTATTTGATGGAGTCCTACCGCTGTTGAATGTCCATTCCCGCATCAGTCTTTGTGGTCTTATCTCCCAATATGGCAACGAAGAGGGTCAAGATCCCCGCAGTCTCTGGCGGACCCATGGCAACGCTGTATTCGAGCGCAATCGCGTTGCCGTACACGATCTTTTTGTCGGTAATTTCGTCGCTGAACATCAGGATCGATTCTTGGAAGAAATGGGCGGCTATCTGCGCGCCGGAGATATTCGCTACTTAGAAGACAAACGGCCTGGGTTGGAAAACACGCCCGAGGTATTTGCTCAGATGTTGCGCGGCGAGAATTTTGGCAAAACACTAATGGCGGTCGCCCAAGACCCCACTGTAAACCACTGATGCAGGCGACAGACTATAGCGGGATGGGTTAGTTTCAGGCCCGTAGAACGCGGAAAGTGCAGCGGGGGAGAAGATGGCCGAACTTGATGCCTCGAAAGAGGGTTTTTGGCGCACGCGATATTCGATCATCGCTATGTGTTTCGCAGCCACATTTGTCTGCTACATCGATCGAGTTAACATTTCCGTTGCCATTATTCCAATGTCCGAGGATTACGGCTGGAATTTAGAAACACAGGGCTACATTTTATCGTCCTTCTACATCGGCTATCTGATGATGCAGATTGGCGGCGGCCGACTGGCGGACACTTATGGCGGCAAAATTGTCCTCGGTATGGGCGTATTGATTTGGTCGTTGTTCACATTGATCACACCTTGGGCTGCTATGGGCGGCCTGATGATGCTCTACCTTGCCAGAATCGGCATGGGCTTGGGCGAGGCGGTCACCTTTCCTTCGGTTTACAGCTTGGTAACGCGCTGGTTTCCAGCGGGTGAGACCGCGAAAGCCATCGCCTTCAACGCCAGCGCCATTCCTATCGGTACGGTCTTTGCCTTAATCGTTACGCCGATAATCGTTACTTACCTTGGTTGGGAGTGGGCTTTTTATTTGTTCGGCTTGGTTGGCGTGCTTTGGTTTGCGGCTTGGCAGTACATTGTCAGCACGCGACCCCAAGATCACCCTCGGATCTCTGCGGCCGAACTCGACTTTATTCAATCAAATGCCCGATTTAGTGAGGCCTCAGAAGATCAAGCGACGCCGCCTATTCGGGAATTTCTTAAGAGCAAGGCGGTGTGGGCTATTTTGGTCGCGCACTTTTGCAACAACTGGACGCTTTACGTCATTTTGTCCTGGTTGCCTAAGTACGTGAACGAGGGGCTCGGCGTGCCCTTTGGCGATATTGGCTA
The DNA here is from genome assembly GCA_002726925.1 of Gammaproteobacteria bacterium. Classification (GTDB taxonomy): domain Bacteria; phylum Pseudomonadota; class Gammaproteobacteria; order Pseudomonadales; family Azotimanducaceae; genus UBA4421. Next base: position 14,359 of record PBTJ01000079.1, read on the forward strand.
CATTGCCATGCTGCCGCATATCACTTCGTTTCTGTGTCTAAACGTTGCGGGCAACATCGCAGATCGCATGATCGTTAGCGGCATGAGCGTCACCAAAGTACGCAAGATCATGCAAACCATCGCGTTTGGTGGTTTGGCCATTTGTCTGCTGCTGGTTACGACAGTTGATACGGTATGGGCTGCGATCGGCATCTTGTGTTTAGGCAAGCTGTTTGGCGCCGCAGGTATTGGCGGTTTCAACGTCAATCATATGGACGTGGCTCCTCGTCATGCGGGCACGCTTATGGGTATTACCAATACCGCTGGCACCATACCCGGCATTGTCGGTGTGGCTGTCACCGGACTGATCCTTGAGTACACGGGTTCTTGGGATCTGGTGTTTCGAGTCACCGCGGGCGTGACCCTATTTGGCATGGTCTTTTATCTGTTGTTTGCCAGTGGCGAAAAAGAATTCGACTGATACTTCGGGAGTGGTTTAGCGCTGTGTTGAATTTGCTAGAGGGGATCAAAGTAGTGGACTTCACCACTATCGTATTAGGCCCCTATGCCAGCCAATTTCTTGGCGACTTCGGCGCTGATGTCGTCAAGGTTGAGCCGCTCGAGGGTGATGGGTTTCGCGCCGTGCGCCCCGGACCAAGCGCGGACATCGGCGCGGGGTTTGCCAATTTCAATCGCAACAAGCGCAGTATCTCCATTGACTTAAAGCATAGTGCGGGCAAAGACGTGGTAACCCGGCTGGTCGCAGACGCAGATGTTGTTATTCATAACATGCGCGCAATGTCTGCCCTTGCATTGGGTATTACTTACGAGCAGCTGAAGCTCATTAGACCCGACCTCGTGTATTGCTGGTCGCCCGGATTCGGCAGCGACGGCCCTGATGCTAACAGCCCGGCCTACGACGACATCATTCAGGCGCGTTCTGGAATCGCCGCCCTCAACGCCGATAAAGAGGGCGCCCCCCAGTTCGTGCCCAGCATACTCTGCGACAAGGTGGTCGGCCTGCATTTGGCCATGGCGGTTGCGGCGGCGCTCGTGCGTCGTGAGCGCACCGGAGAGGGTCAGAGTATTGAAGTGCCGATGCTCGAGACGATGGCGAGCTTTAACTTGGCCGAACATCTAGCTGGCCAGACCATGTCGCCGCCTCAAGGCGATTTAGGCTATCAGCGACTGCTGTCCAGCAACCGACGACCTTATGCAACGGCTGATGGCTACATGGCGATCATGCCCTACAGTACTAAGCAGTGGATCAAGTTTTTGCTATTGGTGGGTGAAACAGAATTGGCCGATGAGGGTTGGGTCAGTGATGGCGCCGAGCGTTCAAATCGCATCGATGAACTCTATGAACTGATTGGCAGGGTTGCAGTGAGTCGGACGAACGAGCAATGGCTGATTGAGCTTAGCCGAGTTGATGTGCCTTGCGCCGTGGTCAATGAGCTCTCCCAAGTGATTGCTGATCCGCAGCTTGCGACGAAGGGCTTGCTAGGCACGTTTGACGACGGCGACTTGGGTGTCTTGCACTATCTCAAGCCTGCATTTGTCGCAGACTCATCGAATGAGGTAGAGCCTAGGCGGCCGCCCCATATTGGAGAGCATAGCCGCGAGATTATGCGGGAACTTGGCATGACCAACCGCGACATACAGTCCCTCGTCGACCAGCGTATTGTGGGTGATCAGCGCCGCTGACGACTAAGCGTCTTTGAGGTACCAGCGCGTGCCGCAGATGTTGACCTGATCATCACTAACATAAGCGTTGCGGGCCTTGGCTTCGCGGAGAATGTGCTCGCGGTTCGCCACGGCGATATCGAGCCCTCCCAGACCGGGTCCACGCCCATCGACTACCGCCGTGAAGCGCAGCACGACGTTGTTGAAGGCAATGGTTGGATTGCCAGCGGCATCGTGCTCAACGGGCAAGTCAGTGCATCTGCCCCATAAGTCTGCCAACGCCTCTGGCTCGTCGCCCTGTAGCTCCACCCCAACAAAGTCCTGCGTAACGTCTTGTTTGACTTGAGGCTCCCAGCCGTTACCGCCCACCGGATTCCAGCGTCCGTCGAAATTTTCTTCGGCGTCGTATTCCAGCTCGAGGAATGCTGCTTTTAAATCACCGGGGTGTAACTGGGTGAGCGTCCATTGATCGCTCGTATGTTCGTGAGCGACACGCACGCCATTGTCCAGTGCGCATTGGCGCAAGCGCTGGTGCTCCGGCAGCGTATCTATTTGGGTAATGACCATGTAACCACCGTCGCCGCTACGTCTATCCAAATAGCGACCACCCGCGGTGTTTTCTTGAATGGGTGCGACTACCTCGAGAAAATTGCGGCCGATGGGCATGAGATTATTTTCAAGGCCAAATTTGCCGACACCCGGATCTACGTAACAGCTGTTGATGCCCAGAATGCTTCGCAAATCATCGATGACCGGCTCAAGTTTATGGGCAACCAAGCATATTTGTCGTAACTGTATGGTCATCGTTTTTCTCCCCATCCTCTTTTGGCGAATCTATTTCTGACAATCCCTGCTTAGTTGGAGCCAAAGCTCTTTTGGCGCGCAGGTAGGGGCACAAAGTCGCCTTCGCGTTTTTCCGCATTGGCCATCATGGCTTCCTGCATTTCTTGGCTTTGCAGGAATGATGCGTTCCAAATCGCGATGTAATCCAACGTATCAGCCGTAGTGTGATCCTTGGAGTAGTTAATCAAATGCTTGCAGCCATATACCGCCAGCGGAGCCTTTGAGGCAATTTCTGCGGCAATCGTCATGACACTTGCGAGCATTTCTTCATGATTGTCAAAGACGCTATTGACCAAGCCCGTGCTCAGCGCTTCGCTGGCTGGCATACGTCGGCCGGTATAGGCGAGTTCGCGCACAAGGCCTTCGGGCATTTGCTGCACCAGTCGTGGAAAGGTGCCCACGTCGGCGGTCATGCCGATGTTGATCTCAAAAATCGTAAAGAAGGCGTCTCGGGTGCAGT
>PBTJ01000080.1 GCA_002726925.1 Gammaproteobacteria bacterium
CTTTGTGTTGCTGGTGCCTAAGGAAGAAAAAAACGCGCACATCGCTGCTTTGCAGCGTCTTGCTCAACTGTTTTCCAAGGCCAGTCATCTCAGTGGTTTGCGCAATGCTCAATGTAATGCATCGCTGTTTGCAGAGCTTGTGCGTATTGACGACACCTTGTCTGCTGCGAATCTCGACCGAAGATTTGCATGAAGCTAATCATCGTCAGCGGTCGCTCAGGGTCAGGTAAATCTACTGCGCTGCGAACCTTAGAGGACGCTGGCTATCATTGCGTCGATAATTTACCCGTAGGTCTGCTGCATGACCTAGTGGAACGATATGCCAATCTTGCGCACGGCGATGTCCCTAAAATCGCCGTCTGCATCGACGCTCGCAGTCCGGGCTTAGAGCAATTTCCAGAGTTGCTTTTGCAGCTACGTGAGACAGCTATCGATGCGCAAGTTCTTTATCTTGACGCGCTCAGCCCGACCCTAGTGAAACGGTTCAGCGAAACTCGTCGACGCCACCCTCTGACCGATCAAGACGTCGACCTGCGCGAAGCGATAGATATGGAAGCCAGGTTACTTTCTACCGTGGCGGACCTAGCAAACCTCACCATCGATACCACGAGAATTTCCGGCAAAAATCTGAGTGAGCAGATTGTTCACCGGATGATTGAGCATGGCGGCACTTCCATGAGCCTGTTATTTCGATCATTTGGATTTAAACACGGAATTCCGGTCGACGCCGACTTTGTTTTCGACCTGCGCTGTTTGCCCAATCCCCATTGGCAACCTGGGTTGCGACCGCTCACAGGGCGACATGAAGAAGTGGTCGTTTACCTGCAAAGTCAGGCGCTGGTAAACGCCATGTTCCAAGACATCGCCGATTATCTAAAGAAATGGATCCCTCGCTTTGCGGATAATGACCGCGTGTATTTGACCGTCGGCATTGGCTGTACCGGCGGACAGCATCGAAGCGTTTATATGGCAGAGCGTCTGAGCCAACATTTCACCCCTCAGCTTGACCAAGTACTGGTGCGGCATCGTGAGCTGGATAAAGCGTAAGCGCGAATGTGCCGCTGCTAAGGCAGCCCTTAGCGCCAGCGCTAATTTGAACGTACGACACTGAAATCACCATGCGACGAACAACTCTTACCATTGTCAATCCACTGGGGCTGCACGCGAGAGCAGCGTCAAAACTTGTTGATGTCGCCAAAAACTTCGCCGCAAACATCACCCTCACCAGTGACAGTGGCGTAGAGGCAGATGCGAAACGGATCATGAGCTTATTGCTGCTGGGCGCACCGGTGGATAGTCAAGTGGCTCTTAGTGTTGAGGGAGAAGAGGAAGACGACGCATTTGATGCCCTAACGGCATTGATCCGTGCAGGCTTCTACGAGTTGGACGAATCGTGACCCCGGATCAGCAGCGTTTTGAATCGGTACTCGAAGGCATCAGTCGTGGCAGCACCGCAGAAATAAGGGTTCTCCTAGCTTCGCTACGGCCTAGTGAAGTTGCCGGCGTGCTTGCAGCCAACCTGCCTGAGACCAGACAGATTATCTGGGGCTTGCTTGATGAAGACGTGCGCAACCAGAGCCTGCAATACCTGCACGATGACGTACGCGGCCAGTTCCTCGAAACCATGAACACCGCCCAAATCGTTGCGGTCGCGGAGGAGCTGGACACCGACGACTTTGCCGACATATTGCAGCAACTACCCCAAACGATCACACATCAGGTTCTGGAAAACCTCGATAGCCGAGATAGAGCCCGCGTGGAATCCGTCCTTTCCTACCCAGAGGATAGCGCTGGTGGCCTGATGAACACCGATACCATTACGGTCAGGCCACGTCATGCCGCCGAGTTGGTACTGAGATATCTTCGCCTACGTCGCGAACTACCGGCGACCACCGACGCGCTCATCGTCGTCAACAGTCGAGACGAGTATCTCGGTGTGCTGCCGATTACCAAGCTGTTAACCGCCGACCCCAGCGTGACTGTCCGCGAAATCATGAACAGTGAAGAACTGCCCATCCACGTCTCTAAGTCAGATACCGAAGTTGCCCGATTGTTTTCAGAGCACGATCTTATTTCGGCGCCAGTGGTGGATGACGCTGGCCACTTGTTGGGACGCATTACCATTGATGATGTGGTGGACGTCATTATTGAAGACGCGGAAGAAGCTGTGCTGGGGCCTGCTGGCCTGCTCGTGGAAGAGGACACCTTTGCACCAGTGCGCCGAGCCGTTCGCCGACGCGCAGTCTGGCTCGGCATCAACCTCATCACGGCGCTGATGGCGGCGGCGGTGATTAGCCTATTCGAGGATACAATTGTTAAGGTCGTCGCCCTCGCCGTGCTGATGCCAGTGGTCGCAAGTATGGGCGGTATCGCAGGCACGCAAACACTGACCTTGGTCGTTCGGGGACAGGCCACCGGCCAGCTCGGCGGCAGCAATTTGCTGTGGTTGCTGAACCGAGAATTTATCGTTGCAGCCCTCAATGGGCTGCTTTGGGCCTCCATAGTGGCTCTTGGCGCGGCTTACTTTTTTGACGACCCAAAACTGGGCTGGGTAATCGCCGTAACAATGATTTCCACCATCTTGATTGCAGCCATTGCCGGCAGCCTGCTGCCAACTTTGCTGCGCCGCCTAAATATTGACCCGGCAATTGCTGGTGGCGTCGTACTCACGACCATTACCGACGTCACCGGCTTTTTTATCTTTCTGGGGCTCGCCAGTTGGGTGTACCTATAAGCTGAAATGCGTCCTAGCCCGTTTTTTTACCGCCACTTACTGGCCGGCAACGGTCATGGTATCAAGCAGCATACTGGGGGCCCGTATGCTGCCGCGCATATCGATATCGTCAGCCAAAGCAACAATGTTGAGCAGCATGTCTTTCAAGTTGCCCGCCAAAGTAAACTCTGCGACCGGATAGGCAATCTCACCATTTTCCACCCAATACCCTGACGCACCGCGCGAATAGTCGCCGGTAACGCCGTTGACACCCTGACCCATTAGCTCGGTAATCAAAAAACCATTGCCCATCTGGGCAAGCAACTGAGGCAACGGCCGTGTCGGCGCATCGAGATGTAAGTTATGCACGCCGCCGGCATTCCCCGTCGTTTCAAGGCCCAGCTTGCGAGCGGAATAAGACGACAAGATGTAGCTCGCTAAGCGGCCCTGCTCGACAAAGACATTGTCTCTGGTGGCGACACCGTCGCCATCGAAGTAAGCACTGGCAAGACCGCGAGCCATTTTTGACTCTTCGCGCAGCGTCAGCCAACTCGGGAGCACCTGCTCCCCTATGGCATCGAGCAAAAACGAAGCCTTACGGTATTGTGACCCGCCGCCGATGGCACCGTTCAAATGGCCTATCAATCCCGCTGCTAGATTAGGCGCCAAGATAACCGGGTACTTGCCCGTGGGTGCTTTGTGCGGCGAGAGCCGTTGCACCGTTCTCTCGCCAGCTTTGGCACCGACATCAATCGCAGGCTCCAAATCCTGCCAGCGGCGAGACATGGTGTACCAATAATCTCGCTGCATACCCTCGTTGTCCTCGCCAATCAGCACGCAGCTCATGCTGTGACGTGTACTTGGATAAGCACCAATAAAGCCATGACTATTGCCGTAAATATGCAACGCCTGTTGCGTACTGATCTGTGCGCCATCGGAATTGGTGAGCTTCTTGTCCACTGCCAAACCCGCTGCCTCACACTCAACCGCCAAAGCAGTCGCTTGCTCTGGTTCAATGTCCCAAGGGTGATACAAATCCAAATCTATAGCCTCTGAAGGCATGAGTAGTGCATCGGCGAGGCCGCTGTAAGGATCTTCTTCCGTGTGTCTGGCGATACCCTTGGCCGCAGCTACGGTTGCTCGGATGGCATCTGGGCTGCTATCGGTAGTGCTGGCCGAGCCCTTGCGCTTACCGACATAGAGGGTAATGCCGAAGCCGCGATCTTGATTAAACTCTAGGTTTTCCAACTCGCCTCTNCGCACACTGACGCCCAGACCCTGTTCCATGCTGGCGGATACTTCGGCCTGNTCGGCGCCTTGACGCTCTGCCTCGCTAAGAATGTTGTCGACCAAGGTGGTCAACTCTTGCTGATGCTCTATAAAATCCAACGACCTATTTCCTCGTAATCTTANTTATGCCTGAAGAGCTTTCTAAATCTGCGCTTAAACGAGAAGCCGAGCGCTTACAAAAAATCGGNCTGAAGCTTACGCAGCTCAAACCCGATGTTCGATCGCGCCTGCAGCTTCCTGACGCGCTGCGCGTCGCTATCGATGTGCATGCCNNCATCAACAGTCGGGAGGGCGGCCGACGACAAATGCAGTTCATTGGCAAAGTCATGCGCGGCATCGATGTCGAAGCGATTGAACGGCAACTTGCCGACCTTGAAGGCCAATCTGCTGCAGCGCGCCACTTCTTTCACACTGTTGAGCAATGGCGGGATCGGCTGACCGCTGACGGCCAAGCATTGACGCAATTTATCGACGAATTCCCAAATGTTGAGCGCCAACAGCTGCGNCAGTTGGTCGGCGCCGCCNGCAAGNACGCTCCAGCANGCGGCCAAGNNGCTTCTGATGCTCATCGNCAAGCCCAGCGCATNTTGTTCAAGTTCGTACGCGCTACTCTCGCGGCCCACGGCGACGAGCAACTCACACCCGGTACCCCGTAGATTGCGTTCATGTGGCGGTACCGCCGACAACGATTTCGTCGACCTTAAGCGTTGGTTGTCCAACACCAACCGGTACCGACTGACCATCTTTTCCGCATACGCCCACACCACCATCCAAGTCCAAATCATTGCCGACCATGGAAATGCGCGTCATCACCTCGGGGCCGCTGCCCACTAAGGTCGCTCCACGGATAGGAGCCGTTACCTTTCCGGCCTCAATGAGATAGGCCTCCGTCGCAGAGAACACAAATCTACCCGATGTTATGTCTACCGAACCGCCGCCAAAATTGACCGCATAAATGCCATTTTGGACGGATTTGATGATGTCTTCGGGCTGATCTTGGCCAGGCAACATGTAGGTATTCGTCATTCTGGGCATGGGCACATGTGCATAGGATTGGCGGCGGCCATTGCCCGTGGCGGGCACATTCATCAACCTTGCGTTGAGCTTGTCCTGCATATAGCCCTTCAACACGCCATCTTCGATCAACGTAGTGACTTGGGTCTGTGTTCCTTCATCGTCAACGCTCAACGAACCGCGTCGTGCTTCCATGGTGCCGTCATCGACCACCGTGCACAGTGGCGACGCGACTTGTTCACCGACCCGATTCGAAAACGCCGAGCTACCCTTACGGTTAAAGTCTCCCTCCAAACCATGTCCAACAGCTTCATGCAACAACACGCCGGGCCAACCGGGACCCAAGACGACAGGCATTGGGCCTGCAGGAGCGTCCACTGCCTCCAAGTTCACTAGGGCCATGCGAACGGCCTCCTTGGCGAGGTTCTCCGTCCAGTCCCCAAGAGTTAACGACTCCAAGCTACGACGACCACCGCCCCCAGCATTACCGCGCTCGCGGCGACCGTTGTGCTCCACTATGACGGAGACATCCAAGCGCACCAGCGGACGTATGTCTGCTGCCAGGGTGCCGTCGCTGGCCATGACGAGGACGGATTCATGATTGCCCGCGATCCGCACGGTCACTTCTTTAACCTTGTCATCTTGCGCGCGCGCAGTTTGATCGATCTGACGCAACAACTTCACTTTATCTTCTTCGGTCAAGCTGCTGATGGGATCCGTGGGCGCATACAAGGGTGCGAAGTCGACCGCTTGAAAGCCCGGTGCGCGCCGAGGGCTGCCACTACCTGCAATGGAGCGGGCTGCCTTGGCTGCCTGTTTCAAGCCGTCTAGGCGGATGTCTTCACTGTAGGCAAAGCCCGTTCGCTCTCCGGCCAGTGCACGCAATCCCACACCCGCTTCAACACCAAAGGAACCGTCTTTAACGATGCCGTCTTCAAGCGCAAATGACTCACCGCGTGTGCTTTGCACAAAGACCTCGCCGTAGTCGATCTCGCGACCCAACAGTATGTCTAAGCTGTGCTCGATATCGCTCAACTCCAGGCCTTTCACCTGCAGCAACTGCCGTTCCACCTGCGCAATCATGTCATTCATCTATTGCCGCCTTGATCATTTCTTATTTGCACACATTGCGCAGAAGCCTTTCGCGTCGAAAAAATTTACACATCACAGCGCAGCCGATAGCGGCCTAACGCCCTGTCGAAGCTTCCACCGCATCCTCGTCGCGCTGGTCTTTTAATAAATCCGGCGATAGTCGCTCACCGGCAACATCAACCTCTTTGATGTCTTTATTGAAGAGTTCAGTAAACGTCACCTCGGGATCGTCTAGCGCGCCGGAAACCACAAATTTCGCCGAACTCATCTGCTCAATAGGTTTACGGAACACCCGTTCGCCTACTGCCAAACCCAAGCCAGCGAGCGGATTGGCTANCGCCAAGTATGCGGCGTACCAGGGCAAACTGTCACTGACTGGAAGTGTGACAATCATTTCGCCATCCAACGTGTTGCCGCCAAGGTCGACCTCGCCGCCGAATTCGTAACGCGAGGACGTACTCTCAATGACGAGATTCTTCGTGAAACTGAGCTTTTGATCTTCAAGCTGAACGTCACCGAAAGCCTCTTCAAATCTGATCCCTTCTCCCACCACGTCGGAAAAGTCGAATGTCATGCGCTTGGTAAGCGCGGTTATATTCAGCAGGCTCACAACACGTAAGCCTGCCTGACCACCGTCTAACTCTAAAAAACTGCCTTCTTCGGCTCTGAGAGAAACCCCACCCTCGCTTTTGGCAAGGTTCAGATTAGCGGGGGAGCCGGCCCAGCTCAGGTTCCCGACTACAGAGGCTGCCTTAGATGTAACAACTGGGGCATACCCCCACTGCGGTAGCACTTCGGCCAAGTCTTGCACGTGGACCGCTCCAGAAAACGCGCTGCGGTTTTGTTCCAAGTTCCAGTGAATCACGCTGTCTTTAATGTCGACGCCATTGACCAATACATCTTCTATGTCGAAGCGCACGCCACCAGATTCAGGATAAATTTCGAACTTCCAGCGTCCAAATGGTGCTTTATCAATCATCAGTTCATTCACGAACACTTTGGCACGCGGCAAGCCTCGACCGACGGCCAAGTCTATTGGGTCAAGATTTTCTCGCAGCGCGGTTTCTCCAGACCCAGTGCCCGGCAATCGCAGGGTCAGTAAATCGANCTCGGGCCTTGATGGATCGGACAAATCGATGCTGCCTGCGATGTCCTCACTACGAACCTGGAAGACCGCGGTACCACTGTCGCCTTGGCCACTCAAGGTAAGGTTTGTAAAGCTCAAGTCATCGACTATGAAGTCACCAACCTGCAGGCCTCGAATCTGCCAGTTCATCGGCAAGTCAACAGCGGCGNCGCCATCCTTTGCCACCCAGTCCACCAAATCGACCGCTGCCAATTGCCCGCTAATCACCAAGCCATCGTACTCTGGCTCAATTTCTAGGGGCTGGGCATTGACGCCAATGGCTCCTTGAATGACTCGCTGNGACGGCCCACTTGGGATCTCGTACCAGCCGTCCGTACTCTTGTATTGCCAGTCCAGTCGCAAGTCGTCGTCTGCAAAAGTGAGATCGAAAACACTCGCTGAACGCTCACTATGCGTCTTGCCAAACTGCGCGGGTAAGTTGATCTTCATNCCTTCAAGGTCGGTTGTNAGCATGAGCTCAGCAGGCGCAGAAGTGCCCATCGCAAGCAGNAATTTCCCATTAAAATCAGCAGTGCCCTCTAACANCGATGAACTTTCTGTCCCGGCGANGCGAAATACATCNAGCGCCGACGCACGACCAGCGACCTCGAACATCAGNTGCTGAAGATCNTAATCCACGCGTATGCCAACCGGATTGCCGAAGAGCAGCCCATTGGCATCACCCTGTAAATTATGCGGCAAGGAAAAACGCTGTTGGCCCGCAAGGTTGCGCCAAGCTAANCGATATTCNGGCATGGCCAAATCGAGCTGATCAAATTCAGCCTCGATATCCACCTGCAGTTTGGCCGTAGGCGGTGGAGCGCTCCCCAGCGGTATGCCAATCTGCGCAACATAGGCGAGTTCACCGTCAGCGCGCCATTGGGGTGTGATAAATGACAGGGATTGCTGTAAGGGAGACTGTCGCACCATGGCCAGCAGAGCGTTNCCTGCGGCGGTGTTTGCATGGGATAAAAAAAGCATCGACTGATTNGCATCCACGTGGATGGCTGCGCCAGCNAGATCCAACCCAGCGGATTTTCCAGCCTGCAAAACGCCATAGGTCTGTCGACCAGCGACGTGGATGGAACCACCGGCATCAACGAGCATGGGCCACTGGCTTTCGTAGAGAATTTGAGCGCCTTGAAAATCGCCCNGTAGTTCAAAACGACGTCGCGTTACCTCTCCCGGTCGAATGTGGATTTGNCCATGNTGCGCAACGCTGATATTGCCAAAATCACCGGCTATTGGCGCTTCAAACAGCCATTGCCGTAAACCAGGATTTAATTTGTAAGGAATGTAGCGCTCGGTCTGCGGGACGGTCATTGCATCCACCTGCAGCCCAAGCGAGATACGCTGGTCGAAGCGGGCGGTTGGGCGACTCGTTGCGAACCCACCGCTGATACGCGTGTTGCCATCGACCGCTGCAATGTTGCTGCCTCGCACTGACGCATAGCCCGGCCTGAAAAGTAGGAGTAAGTCGCCGGACACCGCATCAAAACGCCACGCCTCGGAGAACACCGTTGGAAAGCGCATGGTGACGTTTTCACCCTCCACACGCATACCGATATGGTTCAGGTCGCCATAGATCTGTGCACGTGCATTGTTAACCTCTGGCGACCCGCGATAGGCCGAAAGCTGCACCGCATCCGCTCGCCCCCACCAATCAAGCCCAGATGATGGCGAGTAACGGCCGATCAATTCTTGCAGCGTCGCTCGCGCGTCTAGGGCGACAAGCCACTCACCTAGCGTCTTGTCCTCACTCAGGATCGCTCCCGCTAACTCTGAAAAAGCCCCAAGAGCTAAATCAGTCGTTCTGATACGGACGGCTGGACTTGTGTGTTGTGTTGAGCGGTCACTAGAAGCCGTGCTCAGCAAACGATCTGCATCAATCTCCAGCAGCATGGGTGGCAGTTCTAGTCTTTGCGAGCCTTGCGCTTGGAGATTGCTCTGTAAGCGTGCAAGCGTAAGCGCTCCTTGCGCCCAGACCGTCCCTTGCAAACCCAGTGTCAGGCTATTGTCCGGGCGTAGATATGGCGACTGGGTTACCTGCAGCGTGGCGGAAAATACGCCGTAGCCCTGTGGCGCATCGGCACGCGCGGGGTCTTCGTCGGCATGATCTATTGCCTGTGGTCCAGCGCTAGCTAGCCATTGTGCTCGGGGCAACTCCAGCGTGAGGGCGGTACCGCCGTTTAGGGCTGCAGGAATTTCGACAACGCCCTCAGCGCTCAGCCGCAGTGCATGATCGGATACCGGCTCGTCAGAAATTTTCGTTGTCTCACCGTATGCCAGCACTAGCGGCTTGCTGCTGCCGGGGCTATCGATGACCAACCGACCCTGTTTATTCGCCGGGCGATTGTCGACGATTAGCTCGATGTCGTAGCCAAAGGCCCCATCGGCGCGCTCTGCCACCAACCGCAGAGTGGCGTCGACAAACTCGCTGGAGTTAAGCAACTCAAGAAAATCGACATCAATAGGTTGCTCACTGCTGTTTTTCAGAGCCCAACCCTGAGGCGTATAAACCACAGCAACTTCCCCGTTTGCGCTGTAGAAGCGCCGAAAGATTGGCTTCCATTTCGCGAGAGACTGAAAAAAGTCTAGCTCAATATAAAGATCTTGCAGATTGCCACCGGCAAAGGAGAGCCGCTGCACGCGCAGCACCGGATTGAACCCTCGCCAATCCCCAGCGAGTTCAGTGACGTGGGTCCGATATGGCGCTAAAGCAGTATTGAAGTGCGGTGTTAAGGCATTGGCGTACGCCAATGCAAGACGGCCGCTCAGCTGCACAATCGCCAACGAGCAAAGGATACCGGTCAACAATGCGGCAACCACATAAACAAAAGATCTCACAGCAGACTGCCCGTCTACCGACGCCTGATTCACACTGGCAGAATCGTGTTCCGAGTTGTTCAAGTGAGCCTTCTCAGTGAAGAGACTGTGGGACGAAAATCAGATCGAATTGGTCCAATCGATAAGCAGAATCTACCTGCAGCCGCACCTCGTTTGGTAGCCGCACGGTCAGCGCTTTGTATAGCACAGCCTCTTCCTCTAACAACCGTTCAATTACAGCGGCGTTGCCGGACATGGTGTAGTAGCCATCACGAAAACCCTGAGGGTGTTCTAAACTGTCACACTCTGCCGCCAGCACGCGCAGTATTTCCATACAAACGGTTTCCGCCGTTTTCATTAGTCCCTGGCCTGCACAATACTCGCACCTGGCACACATAACATGCACCAAGCTCTCACGAGTGCGCTTGCGACTGAGCTGAACCAACCCTAGAAATGAGAATCCGTCGACTTGTGTTTTAGCCGGATCTTTTGATAACTCCTCGGACAGTTTCGCCATTACGGCATCGCGATGGCTAGCCTGGGTCATGTCAATGAAGTCGATCACTACGATGCCACCCAAGTTACGCAGGCGCAGTTGGCGAGGAATCGCCGCCGCCGCCTCCATATTTGTCACGTAAATCGTCTGTTCAAGGCTGTTGCTGCCTAAGTACCCTGCCGTGTTTACATCAATGCTGATCAAGGCCTCGGTTTGCTCGATCACCAGGGTGCCGCCACTTTTCAGGGGCACACGAGGCAGTAAAGCGTCAGCGATTTCACGTTCAATATTGTGTCGAGCAAAAAGCGGTTTACGCTCCTCGTAGAGGCGCAATCGTTGCTCCAGATGCGCGGCATTGAGACTGAGATAGCTCTGCAAACGCTGAAAAATATCGGTGTCATTGACATAGATGGTGACCGTATTGGGCCCTGCCAGATCGCGCACCAAGCGTGTCTGGATTGGCAGTTCCTGAAATACTTCCGCGGGAGCTTTGGCGCTCTGCAACTGCTGCTGCAAATGCCGCCAAAGTTCGCTCAGGTGCAGAAGGTCCTCTGCCAGCAGGTTAGCCGGCACACCCTCGCTTTGGGTCCTAGCGATAACACCCATGGTGCTTTGTTCGCTGAGTGGGCGCAGCACTTTAAACAGACGGCTGCGCTCAGCCTCGTCAGTAATCTTCTGGGAAATTCGCACTTGTGTATTCGTCGGCATCAATACCAAGTACTTGGATGCCAAGGAAAGTCGGGTAGACAGTCTGGCCCCCTTGCTGCCCAAAGGGTCGCGCTCAACAATGACCAACAATTCTTGTCCGTCATGCAGCACATCGCGAATTCCAAGCTTTTGGTTGTCCGCCTGATTTGGGGTCAGTACCAGAGGGTTTTCGATATCTGACAGATGCAAAAACCCCGGCCGCTCAAGCCCGATTTCCACGAAGGCCGCCTGCATACCTGGCACGACGCGTACAACCTTGCCCAGATAGATGTTGCCTGTGACGCTATAGCCCGCGGCTCTGGCCAGATGCACTTCGACAACTGCGCCATCTTGCACCAGAGCGACTCGTGATTCGAACGTAGAGACGTCGATTAGCAATTCTTCAGACACGCCGACGCTGCAACCATGTATTGAAACCAATGGCTGCCAGCAGTTGCTCCGTCTCAGCCAGGGGTAGACCGATAACATTGCTGTAGCTGCCGTCAATGGTCGTTACAAAGACACCGCCAATACCCTGCAAGGCATAGCCTCCCGCCTTGTCCGCAGGCTCACCGGTTGCCCAATAAGACTCCGCGTCTTGGCTGTCGATCGAACGAAAAGTCACCGTCGTCATTACCACCTCACTAAGTAGCTGTTCGCCGTCAAAAACGGCGACACCTGTCGCGACCTGATGACTGCGACCAGCAAGCCGCATCAGCATCTGCGCTGCATGTCGTTCATCCTGGGGCTTGCCAAGCAGTTCTCCATCGAGCACTACGATGGTATCGGCGCCCAAGTGCACGAACCCAGCTCGCCACTGACTTTGCGCCTTGGTTTTAGCAAGTCTATCGACATAGTGAATCGCGTCTTCGTCTGCTAGGGGTGCCTCATCGACATCTGCCGGTTGCACCTCGAAATCCAAACCCATTTGCTGCAGGAGGCTCGCTCGACGCGGCGACTGGGAGGCAAGTAGCAGGCGACGTTCGAGCATGATGGTCAGGCGCGCCGCTGCCTGCCGAGCAGTTTCTCGGCGGCCAATACGCACAAGGGCCAAAAGAGCATGCTGCTGCCCGCCAAGGCGAGAGGCTGCAAACTCCATGATTGTCCGGTAACTGAGTTGCGCACGTAGGCACGCAGAAGTTCGGCAAGAAATACCATGATGAACACCATAATCATCTGCTGCAGTAGGGTTTGCATTTGTAAACGCTCCCGAAAGTGCAGCAGATAAAAGGCAATGGCTGCGCAAATCGCACCATTAAAACCCAGCGGGTCCCCCAGCAGAGTATCGAGGTAAAAACCGAGCAACCAAACTACCACCAATACGCGACGTGCCGTGGTTCCGTCGTCTGAAGCAAACTTAGTAAACAGTAGTTCAAATAAACCGCCGCGATACGCAGGTATAAATTGCACCCATAGAATCAACGCCAGCAATATCCATTGCGGGCGCCAGTAACCGAGCCAGTC
>PBTJ01000081.1 GCA_002726925.1 Gammaproteobacteria bacterium
GGGACCAATGGATTCACATTGTCACGATTTTTCAACCGTGTGCGGACTATCTCATCTCCCTCGCCAGCCAACTGCGCTGCGTTAGGGAGCGGGACGCTCATGCCTGTTATTAAGAGCACTCGGTGCTTCATCACTGAAGCCACCCGCTCTCAGGTAGTCTCTGCACCTTCCGACAGTGTACTGCCGGCTTGGCTCAGGATTGCCGGTCGCGTTAAGCGCGACTACGGTTTCCCTGAATTCATCCCGTTCATCCTGACCTTTTCAGTATCAGGCGCACCATTTTGATGAGTCCACTGCTCTAACCAACTGAGCTATAGGCCCAATTTCTCATCGCCAGCCCGGCTGGGCCAGCCTGCGACTTAGACGTTACGTCCTTTGCCGCCCTCCAAACTTTCATCCAGAAAACTACGCAGATGTTCTGAACGACTGGGGTGACGAAGNTTACGCAGCGCCTTNGCTTCAATTTGACGAATACGCTCACGCGTTACATCGAACTGCTTCCCGACTTCCTCCAAGGTGTGGTCGGTATTCATATCAATACCGAAACGCATGCGCAGNACCTTCGATTCGCGGGCCGTCAAACCGCCTAGCACGTCCTTGGTCGCTTCTCGCAGACCTTCACCCGTTGCTAAATCGATGGGGGACCCAATCGTGTTGTCCTCGATAAAGTCGCCAAGATGGGAATCTTCGTCGTCACCAATCGGTGTTTCCATGGAGATCGGTTCCTTGGCGATTTTCAGCACCCGACGTACTTTCTCCTCTGGCATTTCCATGCGCTCGCCCAGCTCTTCTGGNGTGGGTTCACGGCCCATCTCCTGCAGCATTTGACGGGATACACGATTGAGTTTGTTGATGGTCTCAATCATGTGCACCGGTATACGAATGGTTCGCGCTTGGTCTGCGATGGAACGGGTAATTGCTTGACGAATCCACCACGTCGCGTAAGTCGAAAACTTGTAGCCGCGTCGGTATTCGAATTTATCGACCGCCTTCATCAAACCAATGTTCCCTTCCTGAATCAGATCGAGGAACTGCAGNCCGCGGTTGGTGTACTTCTTNGCGATGGAGATAACCAAACGCAAATTGGCTTCCACCATATCTTTCTTCGCACGACGAGCCTTGGCTTCGCCTANGGAAACACGTCGATTGATGTCCTTGATCTCTGAAACTGACAGCTCCGTGATCTTACTCAGTGCTTTCAGCTTCNTTTGGCAACGAGCAATATCTTCGCGCTGCGCTTCCAAACCAGACGCGTATTCTTTTTTGACCTTGCCGATCTTGTTGATCCAAGTAACGCTAACCTCACTGCCCACATACTCTTTGCGGAAAATATCTCTAGGCACCCGGGCGCGACGCACCACAGCGTTTTGAATCAAACGCTCTTGATGCCGCACAACTTCCTGTGAGTCTCTCGCCAGCGACACCATATAGTCGAANTGCTTGGGTACCAGCTTAAAACAGCAATAAGCCTCCTCCAGCTTGATCNGCTGTGCTTGCGCTTCCTTGCTATTCTTGCCCTTTTCCTCAACCAGCTTATTGAACTTATTAAACTGACGTTTGAGCAGTGAAAAACGNTTTTTCGCTTCTACAGGGTCCGGTCCTTTCGGCTCATCATCGTCGTCGTCNTCGTTCTTAATCGGGCCATCTGCGCCAATTTGCGTTGCCGCCGGCACATGATCTGTGGGGTCTAAATATCCCACTAGNAAATCGGCCAGCTTCTCTTCTTTGACTACTTCGGCATAGGTCTCCAGTAGGTACTCGACCGTGCCGGGATAGCTCGCGAGTGCAGTTAGCATGTCGCGCAGACCTTCTTCAATGCGCTTGGCAATGGCGATTTCACCTTCGCGAGTTAGCAGTTCTACCGTACCCATCTCGCGCATGTACATGCGTACCGGGTCCGTGGTGCGGCCCGCTTCTGTTTCAACCGCGGCCAGTGCCGCAGCGGCCTCTTCTGCAGCTAGCTCATCGGCAGTGTTCTCTTCGGTCGACAACAAATCATCGGCGTCAGGTGCGGTTTCATACACCGTGATGCCCATGTCATTGATCATACGAATAATGTCTTCAATCTGTTCGGGATCAGAAATGTCGTCGGGCAGGTGATCGTTGACTTCACCATAGGTGAGGTAACCCTGCTCTTTGCCCTTGGCGATTAGNTCTTTCAGGCGCGATTGCTGCTGCGCAGTAGTGACTTGTTTATTCATATATTCCCAACTTTTTGCAACGACGTCTGCTTAGCTTGAGGGATGCCCTGGCTTGGTCACGAACGTTTTTCGTGCCTGCCGTGCCCCAAGCATTGCAATGTGATCAGGCTTCGCGGCTATTACCACATGCCTTTGTGCGCAATATGTTTATCCTCCGTTACATTGCAGGAGTTTTAGCGCAAACGGAGGCTGAGTGAGGTGGACGGGGAAGCTCGCCAAAGTCCTTACTTAACNTCTTGGCGGTTGGTCCGAAGCCTGTCGAATTGCCCGATCTGCGAAAGCCGACCNAGGATTATAACAACGGCATTAAGGCTACGCCAGAACCAAGCATCAATACCGGNCACTATCCGCATCTTGAAACACCAGANAGTTTAAACACTAACNGTCTCAACCATCACTATCTCTAAAGCGCGNCTTGCTGGGCAACANATCGCGCAATTTATCCTCTTCGCCAGCGGCTTTCAGTTCGGCAATGCGCTGCTGGCGCATAGACCGTTCACGCTGACGGAGCAGGTGCGTAGAACCGTCAAGCAATTCCTGCTGCCAGGCTTGGGCATTAGATGCCATGGGCTTTTTCGCCAGCTCGATAAGCTTTTGCTGTTCGACGTCTTCAGGCCAAGCAATCAATATCTCGTTGGTATCGGCCTCAGGCTGCGCGTTGAGCAAACTAACCAAGCGCCCAAGAACGCCAAACTCTTGCTGATGGGCCAACAAGTCGGCTTGGACCTCGCCGTTCAATGTTTGCCAAAGATTGGGTGCCTTAAGAAGCATACTGATCAAACGTTGGGCCAATACCGAACCAAATTGGTCATCGTTACCGCTGCTGACACGGGGTTTTGACTCAACTCGCGCGGGCCTTACCGATCCGACATCCATGCCGCCAATTTCACGCACACGCTTTTTCACTAAGTCCTGCAAGATACCAGCAGGGATTTTCTCCACGTAGGGGTTAGCTAAGCCTATAAACCGGGCGCGGCCATCTAAGCTCTGCAGATCAAGCCCCTCACCCAGCTTGCTAAACAAGTACTCGATCCCCGGGGTAGCATTTTGTAGGAATGTGGCAAATGCCTCAGCGCCTTGATCTCGCACGAGCGAATCGGGGTCCTGACCATCAGGGAGAAATACAAACTTCAGCTGCCGATGTTCGTTTAACACGGGCAATGCGCTTTCAAGTGCGCGCCAAGCCGCAGCTCGACCCGCTTTGTCGCCATCGAAACAACAAATGACCTCATCCGTGTAGCGATAAAGCTTTTGATAGTGCGCTTCACCAGTCGCCGTGCCGAGGGTCGCAACGGCGTTGGGGAATCCCCGCTGAGCCAGCGCCACCACATCCATATACCCTTCAACCACGAGCAAACGATCAATGCTGCGCAGCGCCTTACGGGCCTCATAGAGACCATACAGCTCCTGATTTTTGGCAAACACAGGCGTCTCTGGCGAGTTGAGGTACTTGGGGCCTTCCTCGTCGCCGAGCTTGCGTCCTCCGAAGCCAATCACACGGCCCCTGACGTCGCGAATGGGGAACATGATGCGGTGCCGAAAGCGGTCGTAAACTCTGCCGCTGTCGTTTTTGATTGTCAGCCCCGCCTTAAGCATGACATCGGCGCTAATGCCTTCCTGCTGCAGCATCTCGCTTAGACAGTGCCAGCCTTCTGGAGCATAACCAATGCCAAAGTCTCTGGCAGTGACGCCGGTAAGGCCGCGTCCTTTCAGGTAGTCGACGGCTGCAGGCGTAGCACGTAGTTCCTGCTTATAGACCCGCTCAGCCTGTTCGAGAGACTGAAAAATGCGCTGGTCTACTTCCACATAATTGCGATTAGATTTTTCTCTGGGCACGGTTAATCCCAGATCCTTAGCCAGCGCCTCTACTGCCTCGACGAATTCCATACGCTCGTACTTCATCAGGAAGGTCAGGGCACTACCGCTCTCTTGGCAGCCAAAGCAGTGAAAAAACTGTTTCTCAGGGCTGACCGAAAAAGAAGGCGATTTTTCGTCATGGAAGGGACATAGACCCGAATAGTTCTTGCCACTTTTTTTCAGCGTTACGCGACTGCCGACAACATCGACGATATCGGCACGATCAATTAAATCGTTGATAAAGGACTGTGGAATTAGGCCCGCCACGACACCACCCGAAGTGCATTAAGAGAAAAAGCATAGCACAGGGATTGGGCCGCGCTGCTAGCTGCCGTGAACGTCGAGCGATCAACAGATTTCAATACCTATCAAAGATTCGCCAATTGAGTCTTCACCAGCGCGCTGGCCGTTCCCATATCCACCCGACCCTGGCCTTCGCTCTTGAGCAATCCCATAACCTTGCCCATGTCCTGCATACCTTGCGCGCCGGACTTTGTGACGAGGGCAGCAACGAAATCTGCCAGCTCGTCGCCGTCCATTTGCGCGGGCAAGAAGGCTTCGATCACGCCGATTTCATAGGCTTCTACCGCCGCAAGATCTTCTCGGTTAGCATCGCGGAACTGTGCCATCGCATCCTTTCGTTGTTTCAACATTTTGTTGAGGACCGCAAAGACGTCGTCGTCACTCAGGTCGCGTCGCTCATCAATCTCTATACGTTTAAGCTCGGCGTTAACCATACGCAAAGTAGCTACCCGTTCTTTATCCCGGGCCTTCATGGCTGCCTTAGTGGCTTGGCTTAGTGTTTCTTTCAGCGCGGACATACCGCCTCCAGTCGTGTGATGAGTCGCCATCTATTCTAGGTCAAAGCACCCGATTCGATAGCTGAAAATATTCCGCCCACAAAAAAGCCCCTGCGTAAGGGGCCTTATACCTCGAACGAACTAAGACTGACGCCGTAGCAGACCTCCTACCGACTAGTAGGAACGTTCAAACTTACGTGATTCGCGCTGCAGCTTTTTTATGTGCCGCTTAACTGCAGCTGCGGCCTTGCGCTTGCGCATCGCCGTCGGCTTTTCATAAAACTCGCGACGTCGGACTTCGCTTAACACACCGGCTTTTTCACAGGAGCGTTTGAAACGTCGCAATGCGATGTCGAAGGGCTCGTTCTCTTTGACTCTAACGTGAGGCATGGTTCAACTTGTATCCAATGAGGGCGCGGATTCTACACAGTGGTCAATAGTGCGGCAACCCCGTTAGCGACCTGACTCAAATAGCGCGCTCGCGCGTGACATGACCTTGATGCGGCAGCGAGATCGGCAATTTTGTATCATGCGGTAATGTTAGTTCTTGGCATCGAAAGTTCCTGCGATGAGACGGGGTTAGCGCTGTACGACAGCGACCTGGGCCTGCTCACACAAGCGCTGCACAGTCAGGTCGCGCTGCATGCGGACTATGGCGGCGTTGTGCCAGAACTGGCCTCACGGGATCATGTCCGAAAGATCACGCCATTGACGCACCGAGTGCTGAGCGATGCCGGCAAAACACTCGAAGACCTAGACGCTATCGCTTACACCGCCGGACCAGGCCTGATGGGGGCGCTGTTAGTCGGAGCATCTTTCGCCAAAAGCTTGGCCTGGTCGCTGAACATCCCCGCCCTTGGCATTCACCATATGGAAGCCCATTTGCTTGCTCCGCTGATCAACCGTGGTAGCAACGACTTGGGCTTGCCCTTTGTTGCGCTGCTGGTTTCCGGAGGACATACGCAACTGGTTCATGTCCGGGGATTAGGTGATTACGATATTCTCGGCGAATCCGTGGACGATGCCGCCGGCGAGGCTTTTGACAAAACTGCCAAGCTACTTGGACTGGGATATCCCGGCGGCCCAAAAATTGCCGCCGAGGCAGAACGAGGCAACGCCAAAAGATTCCGCTTTCCTCGTCCCATGACAGACCGTCCGGGATTGAACTTCAGTTTTAGCGGCCTTAAGACCTATGCGTTAAACACCGTACAAAGCCTGGCGCCATTGACGCAACAGGACATTGCCGATGTCTCTTCGGCCTTTGAGATTGCCGCTGTAGACACCCTGGTAATAAAGTGCCGTCGCGCCATCGAACAGACCGGAGCGAAGCAGCTGATCATTGCAGGCGGCGTGAGTGCAAACCAACGCTTGCGGGCCGAGCTGGAGGAAAAATTAGCGGCTGAGGTCGTCTATGCGCCGCTGGATTTATGCACTGATAATGGCGCCATGATCGCCTACGCGGGTGCTTTGCGACTGCAGACAGGAGCTCGCGAAAACCTGAGCATTCACACTCGGCCCCGCTGGCCAATGACTGAGCTAACGCCGATATGAGCAAAGCTTCTTCGCCGCAAGACAGAGTGCTGATCCGCGAGCTCAAAGTTGAGGCGATCCTAGGCATATTGCCTGAGGAGCGTGTGAATCCGCAGCCAGTGCTGATCAACATCACCGTGTTCACAGATACCAGGCGCGCTGCACGCAGTAAAGATATTGTAGATGCCGTCGACTATGCCGCTCTAGCAGGCGCAGCCGCCAAGCTAACAATCGACGGTAAGTATCTGTTGATTGAAACCCTGGTCGAGGATCTAGCCGCGCTGTCTTTGTCGCGGCCCCATGTCAAAGGGGTTTCGGTCCGGGTCGAAAAACCGCAAGCGGTGCCCGCTGCCAATACGGTTGGCGTGGAGATATATCGCGCCACCGAGGCCTGACACTGCCAATGCAGCCTATTTTTGCTTGTCTAGTAGGTAGTGTGCCAAGTGTGCTTGCCTGCGCTCGGTCAATCTCGCGCCATAAGCCGCCCCATGCAGTGCCTTTGCTTCTTCGGCAGACAGACTGATCTGCCGAAGCTGCGCAACCAGTGCAGGCAGCTCTGCCATGAGCCGCTGGCGAATTGCGGTCGCTGGAATGAGGTCCACAAGCTGCTGCAACCGCTCTTCTGCATGGATGACTCGTAACTGATCGAGCATTCGATGGAATTCTTTAGGCTCAACCATGGGCCACTGCTCGAGCATCGACAGATGGGCATGTCGATCCGCTGCCAACTGAGCATAGCGATTTGGGCCGCGCAAGCGCGCGAGTATAGCTGCTAAGCCCTTTGCCGATATTGGCAGTAAGGCAAACCTAGCCGCTGGATCTGAGTGGTGCATGGGTATGGAGCCCAATGACAGGCCCGCACATTCGGGCAGCCAATACGTAAGGCCACCACATGCCTCTAGCACCTCAAAAAAACGACCGGGGTTTGGCGCTGCAAGAGCCTTCGCAAACTCCTGCCAGACCCGCTCGGCAGACAGTGTCTCGAGGTCGCGATCGCTACACATGCGCATCAGCAGGACTTGAGTTTCGTCAGCCACTTTAAACCCGGATAGCTGCGCCGCAAATCGGGCCACACGAAATACGCGCAATGGGTCCTCCGTGAACGCGTCCGAAACATGCCTAAGCAACCCAGCAGCGATATCCGCCTGACCTTGATGCGGATCTATTAGGTGGCCGTTGGAGTCTTGGGCAATAGCATTAATGGTCAGGTCGCGGCGGCTCAGGTCTTCGTGCAGTGTGACCGATGGGTTGGCGTCAATGCTGAATCCTTTATGACCGGCACCTTGCTTCCGCTCGGTTCGGGCCAGCGCGTATTCCTCCTTGCTATCGGGGTGTAAAAATACCGGGAAGTCCTTACCGACAGGAAGATAACCGAGGTCCAGCAACTGTTGAGGGGTTGATCCAACCACCACCCAGTCACGGTCGCTTGCAGTGGCCCTGACCTTGAGGTCCGCGACCTGTTCAGCGATCAACGCATCGCGCACCACACCACCGACCAGATAGACCTTTAATTCCTCGTTCATCGCACTACGAATCGGTAAGCGCGGATTGAGTGATTTTGCGCTGCTGCCCCAGTTCATAGGCGGTCAGCTTGCGGCCCCACACACAGCCGGTATCCAGCGCTATGCATTTGTTTGTGCCAGTTTCGCCATCCAGTGATGCCCAATGTCCAAACAAGATGATTTCGTCGACTGCCTGAAGGCGCGCATCGTCAAACCAGGGGTTCAAGCCGGCGGGTGCTGCTTGCAGCGCACCTTTATGTGCAAAGTCCATTGCCCCTGAGCTGTCCAGTAGGCGCATTCGCGTCAGATAGTTGACGATACAGCGCAGTCGACCCATACCCCGCAGATCATCAGACCAAACGGCAGGTTTGTTACCGTATAGGTCAGCAAAAAACTTGCGGTAAGAGATTTCTGCCGTCTTCGCCTTTTTGTCCGACTGCCCGATTACCGATTCAACCTCACGGGCTAAACCATCGGCCTGCACAACGGTCCAGCAACCGGGCAAACCCGCATGGGTCATGACATGACCATAATTGCGATGGAGGAGCTTTTGTTTGCGTAGCCAATGGGCGAGATCCTCAACATCATCAGCGCCTAGCAGCTCTGCAAAGGTATCCTTGGCTCCGGCGTTATGACCACCAAACACGATGGCCAAAAAGTGCAGATCATGGTTGCCGAGTACGATATGTACCTGCTGATCCATGGCACGCAACTTGCGCAGCACCTTGAGTGAATCAGGCCCTCGGTTAATGAGATCACCCGCCAACCACAGCTCGTCACTGTCTTTGAGCCTGAGTTTTTTTAGCAGGGCCTTGAACTCGCGCCAGCAGCCTTGGATATCACCTATTGCATAGACCGCCATCGGCTTAATGCACCATGTTGGCAACCCGCAACGAAAATACGGGTATGGGCACGTCGAAAAGCTCACCGCTGTCGGTACAGAACTCATAGCTGCCTTGCATGGTTCCCACCGGTGTTTTCAGCACAGCGCCGCTGGTGTAAGTGAATTGCTCATCCTGACCGAGTCGCGGTTGCTGTCCGACAACGCCGGGACCGGCTACCTCCTGCACTTCACCGCGGCCGTCGGTGATCACCCAGTGTCGATTCAGCAGCTGGCTAGGCACTACGCCATGATTGCTTACGGTGATCGTGTAGGCAAAGGCATACCGCTCTTCCTCAGTAGATGATTCGTTCGCCAAATAGTGCACTTGCACCGACACCTCGATGGCTTGCTGCAGATCCTTGTCGATCAATGTGCTACTCCTGCGTCGCCGTTAATGTCCGTGCTGGATAGCATTGCTTGAGACTGCTGGGCAATGGCTAGAAACTCGTCAATGGTTACATCGTCTGCTCGTTTACCTGGGTCAACGGCCAATGCAGCCCAATCCAGCTGTAGTGGTTTTAGCGCATTAGACAGGCGTTTGCGCCGACCCGCAAAGGCGAGCCGCAACACTCTATCCAGACTTTTACGCGGCACAGCCAAAGCCGCAGGCGCCCTCGGTGTTAGCCGTATAATTGATGAGTCCACTTTGGGCGGCGGGTGAAAGCTCCCTGGCGGCACATCGAACAAATATTCGGCGTGGACGGTTATCTGGGTCATCACACTCAAACGACCCCATGCCTTACTGCCCGGCTGAGCGCTTAAACGTTCGGCCATTTCTTTCTGCAGCATGAAGTGCATGTCTTGAATGTTACCTGGGTGTGCGAGCACATGATCGAGCAGACGCATGATTAATGGCGAGGAAATATTGTAGGGAAGATTGCCTACTACTCGCCACGCCGGGTCCGCGACCCCATCTGCCAACGCTGCGTGCAGATCCATTCGCAGAACATCTTGCTGCAGCACTTCTATGCCGGGAAATCGTGCGGGCAGTAACGGCGCTAAATCGCGGTCGATCTCCACGGCGAGGTAGCGAGCCAACAGCGCTTGATGCAGGTATTCTGTGAGCGCTCCTTGGCCCGGGCCAATCTCAAAGACATGGTGTTTTGGCTGTAGTGCCACAGCGTCGGCAATGCGCTGCAGGATGGACGCATCGTTTAAGAAGTGCTGACCGAATCTTTTACGCGGCTGCATGACTTCGCTTGGTCAATTCTGCCGCATTTGCCATGGCCGCGCTAAACGAACCCTCATCGGCGCTACCCGTACCCGCCAAATCCAGCGCAGTACCATGGTCGACTGAAGTGCGAATGAAGGGTAGGCCCAGCGTAATGTTCACCGCGCTGCCAAAACCAGAGTATTTCAGCACCGGCAAGCCTTGATCGTGAAACATTGCAAAAACTGCATCCGCGTNATCGAGATACTGTGGCGTGAACAGCGTATCCGCTGGTAGCGGCCCCCGTATCGCCCAACCTGCGGCGCGCAGGCGCTCGCATACCGGTGCGATGACATCGATCTCTTCGCGGCCCAGATGGCCAGATTCGCCAGCGTGAGGGTTAAGGCCGCAGACCAATATCCGCGGGTTCGGCAAGCCAAACTGAGCTTGCATNGCGCCGTGCAAAATACGTAACCGTCGCTCCAGAAGGGTTTCGGTCANGTGCNCTGCAACGGCCCGCAGCGGCAGATGAGTGGTCGCCAAAGCAACGCGCATGACGTCACTGGCCAGCATCATCACTACGTCCTCAACGCCAGTACGCTTGGCCAAGTGTTCAGTGTGACCNGAAAAATCATACCCCGCGTCCATCATGACGGACTTCTGCATGGGGCCGGTTACGAGAGCCGAGAATTCTCCTTTCATACAGCCTTGGATGGCCGTATCCAGNGCCAGCAGAGTTGCAGCAGCATTGGCGACGCTCNGGCTCCCAGGAACAACNTTCTCAGCCAGCGGTATATGCAAGACCGTNANCTGCCCTTTCTGCTGACGCGGTGAATCAAGACACTCATCGATCTCTAGGGGTAGTCCGAGTGCGCTTGCACGCTGCTGCAGCATGTTGGCGTCGGCGACGACCACTTCGGGGACANNTCTGTCCCGCTGAGCCGCCTGAATGACCAAGTCAGGACCGATCCCGGCNGGTTCGCCCGGCGTTATGGCGATCATGCTTAGCTCTCGTTTAGACGCAATTCTACGAAGGCTTCGTCGCGAATTTCTTTGAGCCACTCCTGACGCTCTTCCTCGAATCGGCGCCGAAACAGCAAATCCATGGCCATGTCGCGTCGCGCCTCGTCGCTCATATCCTGTTCGCGTCGGTCTTCGACCAGCAGCAAGTGCCAGCCGAACTCGCTCTCAAAGGGTGTGCTGACTTCACCGATATCCGCCGCCATCATCACCTGAGCAAACTGAGGTACGAACTGATCCGGAGTTGACCANCCAAGAGCNCCGCCGTTAAGCGCACTCCCCGGATCTTCAGAGAATTCCTTCGCCAGCGCCGCAAAATCCTCGCCCGCCTGAAAACGCTCATAGACGGCTTCTGCTTGGGTCTTTGCTTGCTCATTTGTGACGATTTCGGAGGGCCGAATCAATATGTGGCTGACGTTGGTTTGCGCCATACGTTCGGTGCCGGCGCCACGCTGATCGAGCAGCTTGATGATGTGAATGGTGGCACCTGACGCCATAGGACCCACGATGTCGCCCACCTGCATATCAATGACCGCATCAGCAAACAGCGTTGGTAACTCACCAGCGCGACGCCACCCGAGGTCACCGCCCTCTAGTGCGGTGCTGGCGGATGATTTGGCAATCGCCATTTGCGCGAACTCTGCGCCATCGCGCAGNTCTTGCACAAAGCCTTCCGCTTCCGCAAAGGCAGCCTGCGCATCGGCATCTGTACCGTCGTCGGCTAACGTGCGCATGATATGACCNACGCGATATTCATCTGAAAACATTTGTTGGTAGAAGGGTGAATTCAGCAGCGCCTGCACATCTTGCTCGCTGATCGAAATACGCCGGTTGATCATGGCCCGCTGCAGGCGCGTAATGATCAGCTCAGACCGGATCTCCTCGCGAAACTGGCGGTAATTGGTACCGTCCGCTACGAGAGTTTGACGGAACTCCTCCATGCTCAAATTGTTGTTGCTGGCAAAGCTGCTGACGGCACGGGCAAGAGTTTCGTCGTCTACGGTTACGCCGCGTTTTTCCGCCTCTTGCAGCTGGATATTCTCGATGATCAATCGCTCCATGATCTGGTTGATCAAGACATCGCTGGGGGGCATNTGCACGTTATTTTCAATCATCGAGGTACGCACGGTGTCGAGTCGCGCCATCANTTCACTGGCGAGCACCACGTCATCGTCCACAACCGCGACAATGGCTTCGAGCCGCTGGTAGTCGGCGGCGACGTTAAATGACAGCANCGAATACAGTACCATCGCACCCCAGTTACGCAGACGNGCGATNGCGCGGCGCGTTGGGAAGAATTTCAGCTTTTGCATAATCTAAGTTTTCCTGGTGTGTGTTGGCGGCTGCACGCATGCCTGCAATCGACTATTCATGCTACCGGCTGCCCAATGCTGCACCGTAACCGTAGATGCTGCGACGCAACAAGGTCTCTACCTTACTGCCGATACCCGCAAGCCCCTTTAACTCAACCTCTAACAGCAGTCCTCGATCGGTGCGTAATTCGTTTACCGGCAAAAGCGCTTGCGGTAAGCCATAGCCTCGNTAGCTCGGGTTTTCCAAATATTGGCGAGCGATGAGCCTTAGCTTGATGCAACAGTCGTCGTATTCCACGCCCACAAAGGCTTCTAACGTGCGCTGGCTTNCCAAATCGTAGTGCCATCGACCGGTAACCGCCAGATGCTGACTTAGCGGTGCATATGTCGACAGCTCGGCCTGCTTGATGTTCAACTCATCGCGCTGGTTGTAACCGACATTATAAACCCTGCGCCCCGACCCGCGCAGGTGTATCGAGGCGCGCACCTCTTCCCATTCGCCGCGATCTCGGTGCCAAAGCTGCCAACCNCGAAGCTGTATTCTGNGCGACACCGCAACCGTTTGCTCCGCCGCGATGAGATCCCCTATGCCAATATCGGCTCGCTCAAANAACTGCACGCGAGGCTTCGACAANTGCTGCAGGTAGCCGAGACTGAGCGCTGCGCGCTCGNGCCCACTGTTCTGCAGCAGGCGAGTTGTCGCGGCCAATGTCACCCGGTCAGAATCGCCAATCCGNTCTAGACCCACATATCGGTTGTCGGCAAATAGGGCTTCGAAAGACAGACTCCGAGGAATGGTATCAAACACCGGCAGGTCGCNTTGATCCTCATACTCTTGGTAGAGATAAAACATGCGAGGCTCGAGGGTTTGCGTCCAATGCCGATCAGCCCACTGCAAATCACGCTCGAAAATCAAACCAGTATCTAGGCTAAAAAATCTTACGCCACGATCTGGTGTGGTATTTGCGAGGTCACCTGATGCACTAGTGCCTACGAATTGTTGGAGATCGTACTGGGTAAATTTATACCCACCCTGCAGCGACCAATAACCTNCGCTAGCATCTCGACGATAGCCGATTGATGGTTGTAAGTGGGTTCTGCGACCTTCGACGCCGGGTGATGCAGTGGCCAAGCCAGACAGACGGACCTGCCGNTGATCAAATTCGGCGACCTGTGCTTGCAGAGCCCAACCGAAACCTCGNCCCATGGGGTTGCTNCGGTAGTCCAGCTGCAGCGCAGGACTGACCTTGTAGTCTGAAATGTTCAGTTCATCTAAACGCTGGAAAGCTACGGCATACAGGCTTAAGTCAAGATGGTCGGTTACGTAAGCAACCTCGGCAAACTGCTGCAGTGCGTTCGGATTGGTTAGGCCGACATAGGAGTTTAGGTCNCGAAAGAAGTCTCGATCGCTGCTGCGCGCAAAATCAACGCGTGTACTTAGCGGTCCAATCTCACTGCGCTGCTCCATTGCAAACAACCAACGATCCGCAGGTGCAAACGGCCCGGCAACGCGAACACCACCCAGATCCTTGTGGGTATCGCGATCAAAATAACCGTTGTACAAATCATCCGAGGGAAGAAACGATACGTTGGCTTCTGCAACGTTGCTTTGTTTGGCATAGCTNAGCTGACCGTCAATGCCGAGGCCTCGTCGACTGACCCATCTAGGTGCCAGCNTGGCNCTGAGCGCGTCATCAAGCTGCCAGTAATAGGGAAACTGGACTTCCAAACCGTCTCGGCTGCTCAGACCACCTGTTGGCATTTGCCATCCTGTGGCCCGACTGCCATCCATCGACACCCGGATGCGCGGCAGATAGGCAACCGGGATTGACCTAACTTTGAGCACTGCGCCGCTGGCCCGGGCATAACCCTCGCCCTCGTTAATCTCCAGTCGGTCGACACCGAGTGACCAACCCTGATTGCCCGGTAAACAACGGGTCAGTTCCGCCTGTCTTAGCACCACCTGACCTGAATCACCCTGCATCAAGGATGCCGCCGACCCGCGCAAGTTTTGCTCCAGCAACAACCACTGCACTGCGTCAAGCTGCAAGGTCTCTCTCTGCAGGCCAATCTCTGCGCGCTCACCTTGAACAATCAACTCAGGCTCAATAACCAACAAGCCTTGGGGGAAGCGAATTTTTTGGCCTTCTTGCTCAAGCACGGCAATATCAGTCCGCAACAACCGCTGACCATCACGCATCAATACGTTGCCCTGCAGCGAAACCTGTCCGTCGCGTTGTCCCGTCAAACGATCGAGCTCGGCAGTAATCAGGCGCTCATCAGCATTACCAGAATTTTCCTTAAAGGTCTGCGGGGTTACTGGCGCNATGTAGTCCCCTAGACACTGACCGAAATGCTCCGCGCTTGGCGCTAGGAAGGGCCGATAAAGACGCAGTGCCAGATCACTTGCCGGATCGTGCACAGACGGTTCGGTACTCGCTGCTCGAACGACACTCACTACCTCGTCTTGTGCCAACGAATTCGCGGTGGACAGTGCAAGTAAAATGGCGATGGACCGCTTAAAACGGCAGAGGAAGGATTTCATCGCGGCATGATAAAAGAATTGGCTCTGGGGATATAATCAAATTGTGTCGACACTCAAACCTACAGTTCAGTTACTGCGCGACTGGTGTGCCCAGCAGCTGATCATGCTGTCTTCAACCCCTTGCCAAATTGTGCTGCAGCCACTGCGAGTGGAGGCCAGCCATCGCGCGTTTTATCGCGTCAAGGACTTATCAACTAGCAGATCTTGGGTCGCGATGGCGAGCCCACCAGAACTGGAAAATAACGCGCAATTCGTTGCCCTAGCAAAGCTATTTCACGACTTCGGCACCCCACAACTTTTGGCAGCCGATGAAGACAACGGCTTTTTTCTGATGGAAGATTTGGGTTCAGTGCACCTACACGATGTCTACCAGCGAGCCGGTGACGATCAGCAGGCGGTAACAGAAATACTCAATCTCGCACTCGACACTCTTGGGCCATGGCAGCAATTCACCGACGCTCAAATACCGCCCTACTTG
>PBTJ01000082.1 GCA_002726925.1 Gammaproteobacteria bacterium
GGGTGATCGTGGCCGTATTTTGGTGCGGCCATCCGGCACGGAGCCATTGCTGCGCATTATGGTCGAGGGTGAGGACGAGAGCGAAGTCGTGCGTATTGCCGACGATTTGGCGGCACATGCCAAGGGCATTAAGGACGCCTGACCACTCCGATTTCTCAATTGCCTCACACTCTCACTTTGGCAGTGACAGGTATCCGCATATGAAACATAGGTAGTAAATGAATCAACCTTCGGGTCCGATGGCTCGCTTGCGTGGAGATTGGCCCTTTGCCGTTGGCAAAAGCCCAGTCTTTTACGGCTGGATCATGGCTGTCATCGCAACGCTGGGTATTTTGCTAAGCGTGCCAGGGCAAACCATGGGTATGGCGGTATTTGCCGATGCTTTTATTGAGGTAACAGGGCTCACTCGAACGGAACTTTCTCTCGCCTATATGTTGGGCACCATTACAAGCGCTTTTTTTCTAACCCGGGCCGGTCGCTGGTTCGATGTCCATGGGGCAAGAAGTGTTTTGATCGCGGCAAGCCTGATGCTGGGCATGTCGATACTGTTTTTATCCATCGTCGATCGAGCGAGCGAGTACGTTGCGACGTTGATCGGAATCAATGGCTCGGCCATCGCATTTTCGCTGATGGTTGTTGGCTACTTTGGCGTTCGCTTTAGCGGCCAAGGCGTGATGACCAGTGCCAGCCGCAACTTGCTATTGCTCTGGTTTGAGCGGCGTCGCGGCATTGTGTCTGGCGTCAGTGGTGTCTTCGTCTCCCTGGGCTTTTCCTTGGCACCGTTGCTGTTGGCGATGCTGATCGACGGCTGGCAATGGCGCGCAGCCTTGTGGTGGCTGGCCGTGATTGTTGGGCCGTTATTCGCCCTCCTGTGCTTTTGGTTGGTTCGTGACGGGCCCGAAGTCTGCGGTTTGCAGCCAGATAACCAGTCTGCGACATCGCGGATGCGGTGCCAGCTGACCCCTCAAGACAGCCATACTCTGAGGCAGGTTAGAGGCAATATCGTATTTTGGCTCTACTCTTTGGGGCTCTCTATCCACGCACTTTTCGGCACCGCGGTCACCTTTCATATTGTAGCAATCTTCGCTGAGGCGGGTAGGTCAAGGGCTGAGGCATTTGCCTACTTCATTCCCCAAGCCATGGTTTCTGTCGTCACAAACCTTGGCGCTAGCGCTCTGGCAGACTATATGCGTCTGAAGCCGTTTTTACTGGTCATGCTCGCAAGCTTCACGCTCGGCGCCGTTGGACTGATCTTTTTGCAGCACGAGTTAGGTTACTGGGGCCTGGTTGCTGGCTTCGGTGTCGGTGGCGGCCTTTGGGTAATGTTGGCCAACCTTGCATTTATTCGCCATTACGGTCCGAAACATCTCGGCGAAATCAGCGGATTGAATGCGGCGTTGACTGTGTTTGCCAGCGCCATTGGGCCGTTGCTGTTTAGCGTCGCTTACGATGCTTCGGGCACATTTGCTGCCGGTTCCATGCTGTGCATCGTCGGTTTGCTCGTGCTGCTTATGGTCACAGTATTCGTAAAACAGCCATTGGACTCGGCGCCAGAGCGCTGACCTTGCGCCTTGTCTGACCAATAGAGCTTTGCCGATATAACGCCGCTGACAAATACAGTCGATAGAAACATTGGCAACAAATAGGTCACCGTATAACATTGCGCGCCCTGATGAACTGGGGTGCGAATGACACAACGCTTAGTCATTGCGAACTGGAAAATGAATGGCGACCTGGCCTTTTTAGAGGCGCTTGCGTCGTCGCTGCCATCGCTCTCCAACGTGCAAACCGTTATAGCGCCGCCAGCGGTTTATGCGTTGCGCTTAGCTGAGCTTGCTCAGGGTGTCTTTGAAGTGGGCTTGCAGGATGTCGGCAGTCATGAATCCGGGGCGCATACAGGTGAGGTATCTGCTGCCATGGCGCGCGACCTTGGCGCGTCAGTAGTGCTTGTTGGGCACTCGGAGCGGCGTAGCGAGCATGCAGAAGACGATAAAATTGTGGCTGCAAAGTGTGAGCAAATTATTGCCGCAGGGTTAATGCCGGTGATCTGCGTGGGCGAGACATTGGTTGAACGAGAATCGGGGAAGGCGATAGATCGGGTACGTGCACAGGTGACGGCGCAAAAGCACTGCCTGCGCAATGCTAAAGAAGTGGCGATTGCCTATGAACCTATCTGGGCCATTGGTACAGGTAAAAGTGCTACGGTGACAGAAGCCGTGCAGATGCATCAGGCCATTCGCGGTGTTCTCAAAGAGATAGTGCCTGCGGCTGCGCCGGTAATAAGCATTTTATACGGTGGGAGCGTCACCGCTGAGAATGCGCCTGAATTATTTGCCTATCCCGAAATACAGGGCGTGCTCGTTGGTGGAGCATCACTGGACACGCAGCAATTTACTGCCATCATACGGGCCGCCGCGAAATAGCGGAAAAGTGCAAATAGCGGAACGGCCGCATAACCCGCATAGACGAAAGGCCATAGGCCCGCGCGGATACATGAAAGAGATATAAAATGGCGACACTAGAAACGGTTTTACTGTCATTGCTGGTTATTGATGCACTAGCACTCATTGCACTGGTGCTGATCCAGCAAGGCAAGGGCGCAGATGTTGGAGCGGCGTTTGGTAGTGGCTCATCGAATACCGTCTTCGGCAGTTCCGGAGGCGCAACGGCAATGACGCGAATCACAACTTGGTTATCCATTGGGTTTTTCGTTATCGCGTTTGGTCTGGCCTATACGGCTAAAGAGCGCTCTGAGCAGGCCAACCAGTTGGGCATCCCACAGGTGGTTGATAAGGCGGGAGATGACGGTGGCGACCGAGGCGACCTATCGTCAGGTACTGACCTGGGTGAACTGCCGCAAAACGAGGACATTCCCGAAATCTGACAGTAAACTGCACGCCTGACCGTTTAGTCGAAGCGTGCGGCGATACAAATGCCGAAGTGGTGAAATTGGTAGACACGCTACCTTGAGGGGGTAGTGGGCTTATGCCCGTGCGAGTTCGAGTCTCGCCTTCGGCACCATTCTTGTTGATCCCATAGATAAATCGCTCAACCGGTGGCGACATTGTTTGCTGACGATAGCAAACTGGCTTGCACCAAATAATAAGCGTCCCTATACTCCGCCCCCTTGTTGTTGCGGGGTGGAGCAGTCTGGTAGCTCGTCGGGCTCATAACCCGAAGGTCGTGGGTTCAAATCCTGCCCCCGCTACCACAACAAGACGGTCTCGTTAGGCACTTGGTCGCGATCAGTCGTAGATCCAAACATACGAGGCATGGCTTAGGGCGATCATTCGAACGCGTGAGGCGAATGGTTTAAAAGCCCTGGGCCACTCGGCAGTTATTGCCGGGGGAGTCGCGCGGATAAGGTGGGCTTTAGGCCCATTTTTTGTGTCCGCTGTTTTTTGAGNCGAAGCGCGCCAAGCAGGCAATGAGCCGTGCGGCAGNGCGGCCGGAGTGACGCATAAAAGTAACGGTTTGATTTGAATAATAAAGAGTTACAGATCGAAGAANTGATCACGCCAACNGTGGAGGCCCTAGACGCNACCGTATGGGGTGTCGAATATTTGAACCAAGGAAAGTACAGCCTGTTGCGGATATATGTTGAACGCGATGNGGGCGTTAGCGTTGATTTGTGCGCCGAGGTCAGTCGACATGTTAGCGATTTGCTCGACGTTGAAGAGATCTTGCCCAGCGCATACACCTTGGAAGTGTCGTCGCCTGGCATGGACAGGCTGTTATTCAAGGGCAAGCAATACCCAGCGCATGTGGGTGAGCGCCTTGATGTGAGATTGAATTACCCTTTCGAGGGACGTAAAAAAATTGTTGGGACGTTGGCAGGGCTCGAAGATGATTCGGTAGTGCTGCAGGTGGATGATGAAGAATACCTTCTGCCCCTAGAAAACGTTCAAAAGGCACGCATTGTGCCGGTGTTTGATTGAGGAAGGTTTAGCGCATGAGCAAAGAAATACTTTCGGTGATTGAATCGGTTTCTCTGGAAAAAGGCGTGCCCAAGGAGGTTATCCTTGGCGCTATGGAGGCGGCCCTGGCCGTCGCGACTAAGAAAAAGTACGGCGAAGACGCAGAGTTTCGCGTTGCCATTGATCGCGACACAGGCGAATACGAAACGTATCGCACATGGGACGTGGTCGATTTCGACAACCTTGAAGAAGAAGAAGAGCCAAATCCTGGTGCGCAGTACAGCGTCGAAGAGGCGCGCGAAATAAAAGCCGATGCGCAGCTCGGCGATGTTTTAGAAGAGCAGGTCGAGTCCGTAGAGTTTGGTCGTATTGCCGCGCAAACCGCCAAGCAAGTTATCGTTCAAAAGGTGCGGGAAGCGGAACGCGCACAAATTGTTGAAGTATACGAGTCGCGAATCAACGAATTGCTTAGTGGGACCGTGAAAAAGCTAGGCCGCGACAGCGTCATTGTCGATCTCGGCAACAACGCCGAAGCAATCCTCACTAGGGAACATCTGATTCCGCGTGAGGTTTTTCGTGTTGGTGATCGTCTACGCGCCATGCTGGTCGAAATCCGCCCGGACAACCGTGGTCCTCAGCTGATTTTGTCGCGCACAGCACCATCGATGTTGATCGAGCTCTTCAAAGTAGAGGTGCCCGAAATTGCTGAAGACGTCATTCAGATTTTGGGTGCCGCCCGTGATCCGGGTTCCCGCGCAAAGATCGCTGTGCAAACCAATGATGGCCGCATAGATCCGGTTGGCGCCTGTGTGGGCATGCGAGGATCACGAGTGCAGGCCGTTTCCGGGGAGCTGGCCGGTGAGCGCATCGATATCGTTTTGTGGGATGACAATCCCGCGCAGCTCACCATCAACGCTATGGCACCAGCCGAGGTCGCCTCTATCGTATTGGACGAAGAAACCCACAGCATGGATATCGCGGTGACTGAAGCAAATCTTGCGCAGGCAATTGGCCGGGGCGGCCAGAACGTGCGCCTTGCAAGCGACCTGTGCGGGTGGTCGCTGAATATCATGACTGAAGAAGAAGCGGCGCAAAAACTGGAAGAAGAGTCCACTAAGTTTGTCGTTGAATTCATCGAGTACTTAGCAGTGGACGAGGACGTTGCCGAGGTCTTGGTCGAAGAGGGTTTTACGACGTTGGAAGAAGTCGCCTACGTACCAATGGAAGAAATGCTGGCCATCGATGGCTTTGATGAAGAGATCGTCAACGAGCTGCGTAATCGTGCGAAAGATGCCTTGCTGACAAAAGCCATTGCAAGTGAAGAAGCCTTTGGCGATGCCAAGCCGGCAGATGACTTGCTTGAGATGCGCAGCATGACGCGAGAGCTTGCGTTCCAGCTGGCAAATAATGAAGTTGCAACGATGGAAGATTTGGCAGAGCTCGCTGTGCCAGAGTTGCTGGATATTGTTCCAGATCTCTCAGAAGACGCCGCTGCGCAGCTGATCATGATTGCGCGGGAGCCTTGGTTCGCAGAAGCGGAAGAAGCGGATGCTGAGTCAGCATGAGCGCGCCGAGAAAGTGGCAACAGAGTGTGAATTAGATACGTAAAGAATCGCCGAGCAGGCATGGCGTGCTCGGTAGGAGTGATTGATGGCTGAAGTAACGGTTAAACAACTTGCAGATGCGGTAGGCGCTCCGGTGGATCGTCTGCTTACACAAATGCAGCAGGCAGGGTTGTCGCACAAAAGCGAGGACCAGTCGGTTAGCGAGCAAGAAAAGCAAACCTTGCTAGCCTATTTAAAGGGTGACAAGGGTGATGCCTCCAAGCCAGCGGGTAAAATCACGCTTAAGCGCAAAAGTACCGGCACGCTCAAGTCTGGCCAAGGTCGTGCGGGACGCAACGTAACGGTAGAAGTCCGGCGCAAGCGTACCTATGTGAAGCGTTCTGAGGCGGCGCCAGAAGCCGAGGCAGAAGCGCAAGACCCTGTCGTGTCCCAGAGTGAGTTGGAAGCTCAACGGATCCACGAAGAAGAGCGGGCGAGACAAGAGGCCGAAGAACAAGCACGAATTGCTGAAGCTGATCGTAAAGCTGAGGCCGAACGCCGCGTTGAAGAAGAAAAGCGCAAGCAGGAAGAGCTTGAACGCCAGCAGCAGGAACAGCGCGCTGCAAATGAGAAGAAGACAAGCCAACCGGCAGCTGCACCAATGTCTGCGGCGGATATTCAGGCGAAGGAACAATCCGAACAACGTGGGGGCAAACGCTCTCGCGGTAGGGAAAGATCAACCGCATCTCCCGAGAAAGGGCGTCGGCGCGAGCTTAGCCTGAAATCTGAGCGCCGCACGAAAAGGCGAGCACCGCAGCGCGATGTTGCCCTAAAAGTCGATCAGCAGGGCGGTGAGTTTAAGCCAGAAGAATTTATTTCCAGAGAAGTTGAGGTCGGTGAAGTGATCACCGTCGGACAACTTGCTTCTGGTATGGCTGTTAAGGCCGGAGAGGTTATCAAGGCGCTCATGGGCTTAGGGGTGATGGCGACGATCAACCAAGCCGTTGACCAAGATACGGCGACTCTGGTCGTGGAAGAGATGGGACATCGCATCAAGTTTGTCAGTGAAGACGTGCTGGAAGAGCAGCTTGAGGCCTCCCTGGTCATCGAGGGAGAGACGACGAGCCGAGCACCCGTGGTAACTGTTATGGGGCATGTCGATCATGGCAAGACTTCGCTGCTAGATCACATCAGAAACGCCAGAGTCACCTCTGGTGAAGCTGGAGGCATTACGCAACACATCGGTGCCTACAGCGTCGATACGCCCAATGGCGAGATCACCTTTATTGATACGCCAGGCCACGCGGCTTTTACCTCGATGCGCGCTCGCGGTGCCAAGGTGACCGATATCGTGATCTTGGTTGTCGCTGCGGACGACGGCGTAATGCCGCAGACCGAAGAAGCGATTCAGCACGCCAAGGCGGCCGAGGTGCCAGTGATCGTAGCCATCAACAAGATGGACTTAGAAGGCGCTGACCCGGACCGTGTGACCAATGAACTGGCCAGTAAGGAGCTTGTGCCAGAAGCTTGGGGTGGCGATGTGCAGTTTAAACAAGTCTCTGCCATGACCGGCGAAGGTATGGACGGATTGCTAGAAGCGATTTCTCTGCAGGCGGAACTGTTGGAACTGACGGCGATAAATGAGGCCCCTGCTCAGGGCGTAGTTGTTGAGTCCCGCTTAGATCGTGGCCGCGGGCCAGTGGCTACGGTGCTG
The DNA here is from genome assembly GCA_002726925.1 of Gammaproteobacteria bacterium. Taxonomy (GTDB): domain Bacteria; phylum Pseudomonadota; class Gammaproteobacteria; order Pseudomonadales; family Azotimanducaceae; genus UBA4421. The sequence goes on from PBTJ01000082.1 coordinate 7,176, forward strand.
GTACAGAATGGCAAGCTCAAGCAAGGCGACATCGTCATTGCTGGTGAATTTTATGGAAGGGTGCGCGCCATGCTGGACGACACCGGAGCGAATGCGAAGGAAGCAGGTCCATCGCAACCTATCGAGTTGCTTGGTTTAAACGGCACACCAGGTGCAGGCGATGACTTTGCGGTGGCAGCGGATGAACGTTCTGCTAGGGAATTGGCGGAATTTCGTCGCGACAAAATGCAGGAACGCATCCAAGCGACGCAGCAAGCTGCCAAGTTAGACAACATGTTCGCCAACATGATCGAGGGCGAGAAACGCATACTTAAATTGGTTGTGAAAACCGATGTGCGCGGTAGCCTCGAAGCCATTGTTCAGGCGATGTCAGAAGTGGGCAACGACGAAGTTGCGGTACAGGTGCTTGGTTCTGGTGTTGGCGGTATTTCCGAGTCGGACGCCACCATGGCAGCGACCTATGGCGCGACGGTATTTGGCTTTAACGTGCGTGCGGACAAAACCGCAAAAACGCTGTTGGAGCGCGAAGGGGTAGAGCTGCGTTACTACAGCGTTATTTACGAGTTGATTGATGATGTGAAGGCTGCACTCTCCGGTATGTTGTCACCAGAAATCCGCGAAGAGATCGTGGGAACTGCTGAAGTGCGCGATGTTTTCCGATCACCCCGATTCGGTCAAATTGCGGGCTGCATGGTTATCGAGGGTACGGTGCATCGAAACAAGCCCATCCGTGTGTTGCGAGACAACGTGGTGATCTACGAAGGCGAACTCGAATCGCTGCGACGCTTCAAAGACGATGTCTCCGATGTTCGAAACGGTACGGAATGTGGTATCGGTGTACGAAACTACAACGATGTTCGCGCAGGTGACCTCATTGAAGTGTTCGATACCAAGGAGATTGCGCGCTCGCTGTAGTATCGCGAGCGTTCATAAACTGGCATGTCCAGAGATCTTCGAGTTGCCGACTTTGTACGCGATGAGGTGTCACGCATTTTGCAGCGCGACATGCGCGATCCGCGCGTGGGCAGTTTCGTCAACGTAAATGACGTGAAAGTCAGTAAGGATCTCTCCTACGCAGACATATATGTTTCATCGCTGCAAGGCAATGATGCCAAGGCGCAGGCTGAATTGGTTGCAGTACTCAATCGCGCTGCAGGTTTTTTTCGCACCGAGTTGGCTAAGCGCCACACAATGCGCACTACCCCTAAGCCTAGGTTTCATTACGATGAGTTGGTTGAGCGAGGGCCGCGGCTGGAACAACTTATTGGCCAGGCGATCACGCAAGACCAGCAGCGAGCCGAGCCGAAGGGTGAAGAACCATCGCAGCAGCAGGGCGAAAAGTAAGCTTTGTCTAGAAAGCGCAAGGGCAGAGCGGTTAATGGGATACTGGTCGTGGATAAACCGGCAGGTATTTCGTCCAATGATGTTGTGCAGCAGGCCAAGCGCTTATTTGGTGCGCAGAAAGTTGGTCATACGGGCAGCCTAGATCCTTTAGCCACCGGTGTTTTGCCGCTGTGTTTTGGCGAAGCTACCAAGTTTTCGCAGTATCTGTTAGATGCGGATAAAAAGTATTGGGCGCAAGTGCGGCTTGGAATTACCACCGAGACCGGCGATGCAGATGGTGAAGTAATAGCTCAAGCGGATGCGAGTTCAGTAACGCCGGCCCAGGCAGTTGCTGCGCTAGAAACGTTTGTTGGTGAAATCGAGCAGATTCCGTCGATGTATTCGGCTTTAAAGCATCAGGGACAGCCGCTCTATAAACTGGCGCGAAAGGGTATTGAGGTTGAACGCGCGCCGCGCCAAGTAAGTATATACAGTGCAGAGCTTTTGCAATTTTCTGAGGCGTCTATAGAGTTGCGCGTCCATTGCAGCAAAGGCACCTACATTCGCAGTTTGGCGGAAGACTTAGGTGCGGCCTTGGGTTGTGGTGCCCACGTGAGTGCACTGCGCCGATTAGCTGCCGGACCTTATGAAGAAGGACAGGCGACGACGTTGGCGGAATTGTGCGAAACCAATGATATGCAGGAAATGGACGCACTATTGTTACCGGTTTCCAGCGCAGTGGATTCTTGGCCTGCCGTGCGTTTGCACGAAGACACCGCTCACTACGTGCGGCAAGGACAGCCAGTGCAGGTTGCCCATGCGCCGACCGATGGCTGGGTACAGATATTTGAATTGGCCGAGGAAGATCGCTTCCTTGGCGTCGGCGAAATTTTGACTGACGGTAGGGTAGCCCCAAGAAGATTAGTTGCCAACGATTAGTCGAAGTCATACATCAAGACTGTCAATACGCGCGGTTTTCGATGTCACGAGTAATAGCGTATTTAGGAGTGATAGAAATGGCATTAACAGCCACAGCAAAAGCAGAAATCGTCAAAGAGTACCAGCTCGAAGACGGTGATACGGGTTCTCCCGAAGTGCAGGTCGCACTGTTGACTCACAACATCAACACCTTGCAAGACCACTTCAAAGAGCACCACAAAGACCACCACTCTCGTCGTGGTCTCATTCGCATGGTTAACCAGCGTCGTAAGCTGTTGGACTACCTGAAGAAAAAGGACGTAGGTCGCTACAGCGATTTGATTAAGCGGCTTGGATTGCGTCGATAGGGCAGTTTCCCAGCGCTATCGGAAAATTGCCTGTACCGAAACAACGATGCGTTACCAAGGAGAAAGATGTGACGCCAGAGTTTGGAGTTGATCGCTCGATACGAGCGGCAAATCCGGGAGAGGGTGATATTACGGCAAGCGGAGTACGGGTCGGATTGGTCGTCCTCTCCGCGAGCAGCGCAGGAAACGAAAGAATCGAAAGAATCGAAAGAATCGAAATAAAGTAATAGTAGAAGTATGCAGATCCAATTGGAGGAATCAGCTTGAATCCCATTTATAAAGAATTTCAGTTTGGCAACGATACCGTTGTCATGGAAACTAACAAGGTAGCGAAGCAGGCTACAGGCTCGGTCACCGTAACCATCGGCAATACCGTGGTACTGACAACGGTGGTTGGCGCCAAAAGCCCTCGTCCCGGCCAGGACTTTTTTCCACTGACCGTGAACTACCAAGAAAAGACCTACGCCGCAGGTAAAATCCCTGGTGGCTTCTTTCGCCGTGAAGGTCGGCCCAGTGAAAAAGAAACCCTGACCTGTCGCTTGATCGACCGGCCCATTCGCCCTTTGTTTCCAAAGGGCTTTATGAACGAAGTGCAGGTCGTGTGTACCGTTCTGTCTGCGGACAAGGATCAAGATCCGGATATTGCAGCCATGATCGGTACATCGGCGGCTCTGGCAATCTCAGGGATCCCTTTCAACGGACCCCTGGGTGCGGCTCGCGTTGGCTACATCGACGGTAACTACATACTGAATCCGGGCTACGAGACGTTAAAAGAATCCATGCTGAGCATGACGGTGGCAGGCACGGAATCTGCCGTTCTCATGGTTGAGTCTGAAGCCAAAGAAATGACCGAAGACGAAATGCTCGGCGCCGTGTTATTTGGTCACCAAGAAATGCAGGCAATAATCGTGGCGGTTGCTGAACTGGCTGCAGAAGCGGGCAAGGAAGCTTGGGATTGGCAGGCAGCAGCTAAAGACGAAAGCCTGCAGGACTCCGTGGCGTCGGCTATTAAGGCCGACCTTGGTGAGGCTTACCGTATCTCAGACAAGATGGAGCGCCAGACGGCAGTCTCCGCTCTGCGACATAAGGCGGTTGAGCAATTAGCCGGCGACGATGCTCAATATAGTTCAGACGACGTATCAGACACCTTCGCTCGAGTCGAGAAAGATCTCGTGCGCCAGCGGGTGCTTAATGGCGAGCCGCGTATCGATGGACGTGATCTGCGCACCGTGCGCCCGATTGAAGTCGAAGTCGGTGTGTTGCCGAAGGCACACGGTTCTGCGCTGTTTACCCGTGGTGAAACACAGGCCCTAGTGGTAGCAACACTCGGCACACTGCGCGATGCCGCNTTGATCGATGCATTGGAAGGGTCCTACAAAGACACCTTCATGCTGCATTACAACTTTCCTCCATACAGTGTCGGCGAAGCTGGTTTCATGAGTGGTCCTAAGCGTCGGGAGATTGGTCACGGCAAGCTGGCACGTCGCGGTGTNTCTGCAGCACTGCCAAACGCTGAAGACTTCCCGTATACGATTCGCGTGGTTTCCGAAATTACCGAGTCCAATGGTTCCAGTTCAATGGCAAGCGTCTGTGGCACATCGTTAGCGCTTATGGATGCNGGTGTCCCTGTGACGGCGCCTGTAGCGGGNGTTGCGATGGGCTTGGTAAAAGAAGGNAATCGCTATGCGGTACTGACNGACATCCTCGGTGATGAAGANCACCTTGGTGATATGGACTTCAAAGTTGCCGGCACCGAAAAGGGTGTAACTGCGTTGCAGATGGACATCAAGATCGAAGGNATTACCGAAGAAATTATGGAAGCGGCGTTGGCGCAGGCCAATGAGGCGCGCATTCATATCTTGGGTGAAATGAACAAGGTCATCAGTGAATCACGTGAAGAGTTGTCAGCTAATGCGCCGGCCATGGTGACGCTGAACGTTCATCCGGACAAAATCCGCGACATCATCGGTAAGGGTGGAGCGACCATTCGATCTATCGTGGAAGAAACCGGCGCGGAAGTGGACATCAATGACGACGGTAGCGTCAGAATCTATGCCGAAGACGGATCTGCCAAGGACGCGGCGGTTGCTCGCATTCAAGAGATTACGGCAGAAGCTGAAGTGGGTCGGATCTATCAGGGCGCCGTTGCTCGTATCGTCGACTTCGGTGCATTTGTCACGATTTTGCCTGGCAAGGACGGCCTGCTGCACATCTCACAANTCGCAGAAGAGCGTGTTGAGAATGTCAGCGACTATCTGAGCGAAGGCCAAGAGATTGAAGTTGTCGTGCTGGATGTGGATCAACGCGGTCGCATCAAGCTCTCCATTAAGGAGCTCGAAAACTACCGAGATCAAAACGAAGCNGGCTAATGTCCGCTAAGTTTTGAATCCAAAAAAGCCGGCATTTTCCGGCTTTTTTGTGCGCGAAGGGTTGGTTTAGGCNCTTGGTTGGACGCGATTGGCGATTAAATCTTCGACGACGCTCGGGTCTGCCAATGTTGAAGTATCCCCAAGATTATCCAGTTCGTTGGCCGCAATTTTGCGCAAAATGCGGCGCATAATTTTGCCTGAACGAGTTTTCGGTAGCCCTGGTGCCCANTGGATCACATCGGGTTTCGCAATCGGCCCGATTTCCTTGCGCACCATGGCGATCAGTTCTCCAAGCAAAGTGTCGGCATCAGAATTGTCACCGGCCATCAGGGTTACGTAGGCATAAATGCCCTCGCCTTTGAGATCATGAGGGAAGCCAACTACCGCTGCTTCGGCAACAGCGGGGTGCAAAACCAAAGCGCTTTCCACTTCCGCCGTGCCNATTCGGTGGCCCGACACGTTCATCACGTCGTCTACTCTGCCGGTGATCCAATAGTAGCCGTCTTCATCGCGACGAGCGCCGTCGCCGGTGAAATAGAAGCCCGGGTAAGTAGCGTAGTAGGTGTCGATGACACGCTGATGATCGCCATAAACCGNGCGAATCTGGCCCGGCCAGGATGCGGTAATGACTAGGTTACCTGATGCGACTTGATCCTGAATTAGGTTGCCCTCGGCGTCCATCAAGGCAGGCTGCACACCGAAGAACGGACGACTGGCAGACCCCGGCTTCAAAGCCGTTGCGCCGGGCAGCGGGGTGATCATGATACCTCCGGTCTCGGTCTGCCACCATGTATCAACAATGGGACAGCGGCCATCACCCACCACTCGGTGGTACCACTCCCAGGCTTCTGGGTTGATGGGCTCACCGACGCTGCCCAATAGATGCAGGCTGGCGCGGGAACTGCCGGNCACAAATTCATCGCCTTGTGCCATAAGCTGACGAAGAGCCGTTGGTGCGGTATAGAAAACGTTCACCTGATGCTTATCGATGACCTGCCAGCAGCGACCCGCGTCGGGATAGGTGGGTACTCCCTCGAACATCAGCGTTGTCGCACCATTGGCAAGGGGCCCATAGACAATATAGGAGTGGCCGGTAATCCANCCTACGTCGGCAGTGCACCAGTAAACGTCGCCGTCTTGGTAATCAAAAACATATTTGTGACTGATGGCGGCGTGCAGTAGGTAGCCAGCAGAGCTGTGCTGCACGCCCTTGGGCTTACCGGTAGAGCCAGAGGTGTAGAGAATAAAGAGCGGGTCTTCAGATTCGACGACTTCAGGCTCGCATGTCGTCGATTGATTGGATGTTAGGTCTGTATACCAAATGTCTCGACCCTCCTGCCAGCCGATATCACCGCCGGTGCGTTTAACCGTGACCACGGTATGCACGTTGGGGCAGGAGGCCAGTGCCTCGTCGGTATTGGCTTTCAGCGGTATGGCCTTGCCGCCGCGCATGCCTTCATCGGCAGTGATCACAGTTTGACAGTCAGAATCTAAGATACGGTCCTGCAATGACTGCGGCGAAAACCCACCAAACACAACGCTGTGAATTGCACCGAGCCGAGCGCATGCAAGCATCGCGTAGGCTGCCTCGGGTATCATGGGCATATATATACAGACCCGATCGCCTTTTTTTACACCTCTTGCACGTAAACCGTTAGCGAGCTGACAAACCTTGTCGTAAAGCTCTTGATAAGTAATCTGCACATCATCACTGGGCTCATCGCCTTCCCAAATGATTGCCGTTTGCGCGGCTCTGTGGGGTAAATGCCGATCAATACAATTCACGCTGACATTGAGTTGACCGCCGACAAACCATCGAATGTTGCCGGTGGGAATGTCCGCTTCGCTCACGTTCTGCCATGGCTGCTGCCAACTTAAGAATGCGCTCGCTTGATCAGCCCAGAAACCCTCAGGGTCAGCAATGGAGCGCTGATACATAGTGCTATAGGTGGCTTCGTCGATCAGCGTGCGGGCTTTCATGCGTGACGGGACGGGATATATTTCGCTCACTGGAAATCTCCTATGCGGGTGAATCGCGGGGGCTAGTTTGTGCGATTGAGTTGCAGGCAGTGGTCAATTAAATGACGTGTTGCAGGGTCTTGGCTTGACGCGCCATCGCCACTGAGTTGGCCATAAATCGATAATGCCAGATGCTTGCCAAGCTCAACTCCCCATTGATCAAAGGAGTTTATATTCCACAGCACACCCTGACAAAAGACCTTGTGTTCATAGATCGCTAACAGACAACCAATCTGTTCAGGTGCCAACGACTCCATGATCACTGTTGTCGATGGGTGATTGCCCGGGACACGCCTGTGTTGCTCATCTAAAGTCGCAGGCTCGTGCCCAAGGGTCATGGCTTGCCCTTGGGCAATACCATTAGCCAGCAACCATTGATGATGTTCGCTGCGTGCAGCTGCTCCCTGACCGATCAGTATGAAGTCAGCGGCATATGTGCTCGTGCCTTGGTGTAATAGCTGGTGATATGCATGTTGGCCGTTGGTACCGCAGCCGCCCCAAAGCACCTGCATGGTGCGGTAGTCAATGGGGTTGCCATCAACATCCACAGACTTACCGTTGCTCTCCATTTCTAGCTGCTGCAGGTAGTCGGGTAGCAGGGCTAGTCGTTGGTCGTAGCTCAGCACCGCAAGACTGTTGCAACCAAGGTGCGAAGTGTTCCATGTCGCCAGCAGCGCTGCGATCACCGGGATGTTTTGGTCCATTGGCGTTCGCGCAAAGTGCTCGTCGGCGACGCGCGCACCTTCAAGTAGGTTGTCAAATGCTTCACAACCAATTTGCAACATGATGGGTAAGCCAACCGCAGACCAGAGTGAATAGCGACCGCCGACCCAATCCCAGAGCGGGAAGAGATTCTTCTCGGCAAAGCCGAATTCGGATGCCGCCTGTAGGTTGGTTGTAACGCCCAAGAAGTGCTGGCCGATGGCATTTAAATCACCGGTCCGCTCGAGAAACCAGCTGCGCGCGGTGTTGGCGTTGACCCGGGGTTCTATGGTGCTGAACGATTTAGAGACAACGATGAAGAGTGTGGTCTCCGGGTTCAGGCCGTTAAGGGCGCGATTGATGTCTGCAGCATCGACGTTGGCAACGAAATAAATCCTTGGTGCGTTGCATGTGCTCGGTAGGTGGGCCAAAGCATTCACCAGCAGTTCCGGCCCTAGGTGCGAGCCACCAATTCCGATATGAATGACATCCTTGATGGGTTTGCCGGTGTAGCCACGCCACTCACCGCTGCGAATGGCTTCGACGCTCTGATAGAGCCGCTGTTTGGTTTGCGCAACTTCAGCCAGAATCGTTTTTGATGCCATTGGCGCACCCTGACGCAAGGCCGCGTGTAGAACCTCTCGATTCTCGGATCTGTTGATTTTTTCTCCTGCAAACATGGCGTCGCGTTTTGCAGGTAAACCCACTGAGTCGGCGAGGTGGAGTAGCTGCGTTAGTGCATGTTGGTCTACTCGCTGTCGCGAAAAATCGAAGTGACAGCCAGCTAAGGTGTGGCGCAGTGATTTGTTTCGCGCCGCATCTTGCAGCAGCTCTTGACTATCGGTTGATGCAAGCCGCGCAGCTGATGCAGCTAGGGAGTCCCAGATCGGAGCAGAGTCGGATGACGGCATAAGTTACAGCAAGGTCGGGTTGGGATTGAAAAACTGCCGCGTACCGTCCATATGCAATATTTGCTCTAGCAAGGCATTAAAATGCTCGTCGTTATTCGCGAAATCAATTTCAGCGGCATTAACAATNAGCACCGGCGCNTCGTCGTAATAGTGGAAGAACTCCGTNTAGCTGTCGGCTAAGGCATCGAGATAGTCNATATGTATGGACTGTTCAAAGTCGATCCCCCGCCTGAANACGCGCTGCTGTAGCACTCGTGCNGGTGCCTGCAAATAGATCACAAGATCAGGTTTTGGTGGTACTAGNTNTAGGCTACTGNGGATTTGGCGATACAGTGCCAGCTCTGCCGGATCTAAGGTCAGGGTTGCGAAGAGGTCGTCTTTTTCGATCATGAAATCGGCNATAATGGCGCGCTCCAGCAAATCGTTGCCCGGCATATCTTGAACTTGCTTGGCGCGCTGCAACAAAAAGAACAGCTGGGTGGGTAGGGCCTGACTCGCTCCCTCGGCATAAAAACGATCGAGGAAGGGGTTTTCAGTCACCGGTTCGAGTAAAAGTGGATAGTTCAGTAGCGCTGCTAGTTTTTTTGCCAGGGTTGTTTTGCCCACGCCAATGGGTCCTTCAATGGCGACGTACTGTGGCAGGGTTTTGTTGGTTTTGGCTGCGGCAATGCGTTGCAGCACGCTCGAGGAATCTNNGCGCGGTGTTACCGTCGGNATGGCTTGGGATGTGGGTAGGGGTATCGACACCGGACNGCTTGCTTCAGCGCTTCAAAAGAAAGTAGAAACTACTACGGACGGCGTCCGTGGCGCAATCAACTGCTTTCCTCTGGTGCCGATTCTGTAGGCTTTCGCCGGCTTCGGTTACGACGACGCTTGCGCGGCGCCTTTGGCAGCTGCGCGATCAATGCTTGGCGCCCGGACTCATCAGCGGACTGAAACTCCGTCCACCAATCAGCGATCGGTACCATNAGCTCGTCAGACTCTGCCTGCAGGCAAAGGAAGTCGTAGCCTGCGCGAAAGCGTTTGTGGGACGCCAGACGATCCAAGCTTCTCGGGTTGCGCTTATGCAGACGTTCCTGAATCAACCAAACCTCACGGGCAAATGTGCCAAATCGGCGCGGCACCGCGATGTGGGACTGCTGATGCTTTAGCGTGGCAAAAGCCGGGTCGTCTTCCAGCGTCGCTTGGTCGTGGCTGCGGGCGCAGAAGTCATCCCACAATAAGACAGCGACCAAAAAGCCGGGGGTCACCGATGCACCACCAAGGATTCTTTCATCCGTGTTGCGCATTGCGGCGAGAACGAGGGGGCTGTTTGGGTCGCAGCATGGAAACAGGGCATTTGCTAAGGGGGTCTCACGCAGTTGGCGCCAGACGACCTCTGCGTAGCCGTTGAGAAAGAGTTTAATAAATTCGTCAAAGAGTCGAGCCGGCGAAACTGCTTCTAGGCTGTTAGCGGATTCCTTCGCATGACGCAGTATCTCCGGGTCAATAGCAAAGCCCAGCTTTGCTGAAAACCGCATGGCGCGCAGCATGCGCACCGGNTCCTCCGCCAAGCGTGTTCGCGTATTCCCAATAAANCTTAGGCGTTTTTGNTTTATGTCTTTAATNCCGTCAACGAAGTCGATAATTTCATCGTTGCTGGGGTCGTAGTACAGCGCATTGGTGGTGAAATCGCGGCGAAAGGCGTCTTCATGCAGCGTGCCGAAGGCGTTGTCGCGTAGGATCATGCCTCGGTCATCGTGCACTACCTTGTCTGAAATCGATTGGCGGAAGGTCGATACCTCTATCAGATCTCGGCCGAAGCGCACATGTACAATGGGAAAACGCCGGCCGACGATGCGCGAGCGACGAAATAATTTACTGACGGCTTCCAAAGGCGCGTCAGTGGCCACATCGAAGTCNTTGGGTTTGACGCCACACAGCGCATCACGCACGCAGCCACCAACTAGGTAGGCCTGAAAACCGTTAGCATTGAGAACCTTAATAACATTAAGGGCATTCGCATCCNTCAACTGCGTGCGCAGCGAGTGCTCGTTAATACGGTTTGGTTTGGGGNCCTGTTTTTTTGTGCGCCGAAAAAAATTGAGCATATATNTTAGGTTTGCTCGCGCAGGCCACGCTGCTGTGTTTTCTTGCGAGGGATGTTTAAACGCTGCCGCCTTTCCCAGAGGCTTTTGCGGCTGATGCCGAGTTGTGCTGCAAGTTGGGTTTCGGTAAGAAAGTCCTCGTTCTCTTGTACGAACCGGACGAAATAATCTTCTAACGAGGTTTGTTTCTCATCAGCATCGCTCTCCTCTGAGACTGGGCTCGAGGATGGGTCAATGGCAAGTAGGGACTGTGTAATTACGGCGCCGTCATCCGCGAGAATGACGGCGCGCTCAATGGCGTTGCCCAGTTCGCGAACGTTGCCGGGCCAATGGTATTCCAACATGGCCCCCTTGGCCTGCTCACCCAGCACCAGCCCGGGTTTATCTAGGCGTTTGCAGGTTTCAACGAGCAATTGCTCGGCGATATCAATGATGTCCTTGCGACGGCCTCGCAAAGGCGAAAGCTCTAAGTGCAGCACGTTCAAGCGATAAAATAGGTCTGCGCGAAATGCGCCGTTCTCTGTCAGCGTTTTAAGATCTTTATGAGTCGCTGCAATAATGCGTACGTCGACGGGCATCGATTGAGCTTGTCCCACTTTGCGGTTTTCACCCTGTACTACCTGTAGTAAGCGCGCTTGTGCGCTTGCCGGTAACTCCGCGATCTCGTCCAAAAACAGCGTGCCGCCCGAAGCCGCCTCGACCAGCCCAGTGGTTTCGCGTTGCCGATTTTCATAGGCGGCTAAGCCAAAAAGTTCCGCCTCGATCAGATTTGCCGGCACGGTGGCGCAATTGAGAGTGATCAGTGGGGCGTGGGATCGATTGCTTGCTGCATGTATGCCTCGTGCCACAAGCTCCTTGCCCGTGCCGGATTGGCCGAGGATCAGTACCGTGGAGTCTGTGGGGCCCACCTTGGCAATGCGTTGCCGCAGCGTATTCATGATCTCTGAAGAACCGATCATCTCAACAGGCTCGGCCACTCTCACCGGTTTGCGCACGCTGTAGGCTGTCGCGCGCTCAATGGCAGCCATCAGGTCGCTGGTGGAAGCGGGCAACGGTAAATAGTCCTTGGCACCAGCCTGAAGCGCGGTAACCGAGGCTTTCACTTGTGGATCTTCGGCAAGCAAGATTAGAGGCGCGACGTTTGAGACGCTGGCAACCTGATCTGCGACCAGCCAATCCACGGCGGCAATCGCCTCGGCGCCGTTGAGTGATTCGACGTTTAGCTGGTCATGTTCTTCAACATCAAAACCATGCTCGCGTAGTTCGCCCGCCATGAGTGCTCGGCGGGCAGCATCATTGTCGATAAGAAGGATGCGCGTCATAGCGAAATTCTAGCAGAGAATAACGGCAAAAAATGCGCGCAGGGCGACTTAGGATTTGCTGCTAAGGCAATGATATTCAGGCTAGATCGTCGGCGACATAAGGCTTGAGTTGGGACGGAACTGCCTTTAAGTGCCAATGTGTGACCGCCCAATGAATCCACTGATTCACGGTGAATTGCGCGTTGGGGGGAGCTTGCCCCAAGAAATCTAAGGCGGCGCGTATGTTGGCTTCAGGCTGCGTGTTGTCGAGTCCAGGGGCGTGAGTTTGCTTGGATAGCTTTGTGCCATCGGCGAATGTCAGAACGGGTATATGGGCATACTGCGGCGGCGACAGCCCAAGCTTGGCCATAATGAACACCTGCGGCGCAGTCATTGCAAACAGGTCGTCGCCTCGTAAAACGTGGCTGTAGTCCATCGAGTCATCGCAGGCAGTCGCAAGATGGTAGGTAACAAGGTCCTCTTTTCGCCAGATCACCAAGTCGCCAAACTCTTCTTCGGGGAGAAAATCACAGGTGCCTCGCAGCGCATCGGTAAATGAGCGACGCCGCCGATCGGCGCGGATGCGTACTGCGTGATTGGATTGTTTTTCCTGATTCGCTCTGCAATATCCGGGGTATATCTTATGGTCGCGGAGCTCGCGTCTTGAACAACGACAATAAAAGCACTCGCCGATCAGTTCTCTGAGTGCGCGCCGATAGCGCGAGTTAAATTGGCTTTGTTGACGCTGGGGGCCATCGGCGACGAGACCATGCACCGTAAGTGCTTGGGCAATGTGCTCAATGGCTTCGTGATCCATACGTGCGGGATCAATGTCATCGATGCGTAAAAACCAACGACCGCCGCGCTGCTTGATATCGCAGTAGCTGGCGAGAGCAGCAACGAGGCTGCCCATATGTAGAGGGCCCGTGGGCGAGGGCGCGAAACGACCGCTAAGGCCCAGACTTCGCTCGATAGCAGCGGCGTGGCGGTTGTCTTGCATCAGAATTTGGTGATGCAGCTTATGCGGAACGTGGGTTTAACCGTGAATTTGGCGCTCTTTGATCTCATCCAAGGCTTTGCAGTCCACGCACTGGGTTGCAGTGGGTCTCGCCTCTAGACGCCGGAGACCTATCTCGATACCGCAGGTTTCGCAGTAGCCGAAGTCGTCGGTTTCAAGTGCATCGATGGTCTTGTTAATTTTCTTGATAAGTTTGCGCTCGCGATCGCGGGTACGTAGCTCGATACTGAACTCTTCCTCTTGCGTAGCACGATCAGCTGGATCCGGGAAATTCGCCGCATCGTCCTGCATGTGATTTACGGTCCTATCGACTTCCTCCATGAGCTGGGTGCGCCACTGGCTGAGGATGCCACGTAAATGATCAAGTTGACCTTCGCTCAGGTACTCCTCGCCCCGTTTGGGTTTGTAGGGTGTGAAATTACGAAATTGCGAGTCTTTCGTTGCTGCTTTGCGGCGTGTTGCAGCTTTCTTAGTGGCAGTTTTTGCCTTTGCGTCGGCGGCCATAGTGTTTCCTATGTTATGCAGGCCTATCATGCGATCTAGGCCCCAAAATCAGAAGGGCGCGAAATCTAGCAGATGCTGAAAGCGAAAACTATACCTACGGTGTTGTGTTTTTGTGAACGCTCAGCGTAAATGCGCATCCGCAAGATTGACGATCTTGAGTTGACGAAATTCAATCACCCCAATATTCGACAGGGCAGCGCCTTATGTTTTCAAATCGTTCTCGCGAGATTGCTCCTTTTGTCGTTATGCAGCTTGTTCAACGAGCCAGCGAGTTTGAAGCCGAAGGTAAAACGGTTGTGCATTTTGAGGTAGGAGAGCCAGATTTTCAGACGGCAGCGCCAGTTGTTGATGCGGCGAAGTTGGCAATCGATGCCGGCCGCACGAAGTATACGACGGCGTTAGGTATTCCTGAGCTGCGAGAGCGCATCAGTCAGTACTACCAGGAACTAGGCGTGAACGTAAGCGCGAATCGTATTGTTGTTACCAGCGGCGCTAGCGGCGGACTCACGCTGTTGGCGGCCTTGCTGTTAGATCCAGAGGATGAGCTGCTAATTACAGACCCCGGCTATCCTTGTAATGACGTGTTTGCCCGCTTGGTGGGCGCATCCCCAAAACCCCTCAACGTGCATGCACAGAATCGGTTTCAACCGACGGTCGCAGACTTTGTGGATGCCTGGGGTAGTCAAACCCGTGCAGCTTTGCTGGCCTCACCAGGAAACCCAACCGGCACCATGCTTGATCAAGCCGATCTGGCGGCGATGAACGCTCATGCCAAAGCGTCTGCCGGAGCGCTGATATTGGATGAGATTTATCAGGGGTTGCATCATCACCCTGTGGGCTACTCGACCGGCTTAGCAGTGGCTGAGGACCTGTATATCTTGAATAGTTTCTCGAAGTACTTTGGTATGACAGGGTGGCGCCTAGGTTGGGTGGTCGCTCCTGATGAGGCTGTTGAGCCTTTGACGAAATTGGCGCAAAACCTTTTCATATCACCTAGTGCACCTGCGCAATATGCTGCGCTGGCGACCTTCGATGAGCAGGCAATGGTGATTCATGAGGTGCGTAGGGAGATCTTTGCCCGACGAGCAGCGCTGTTGGCAGATGGCTTACGGGAATTGAGGTTTCAAATTCCTGTTGTGCCTGACGGCGCGTTTTATCTCTATGTTGATATCAGCCATACCGGCATGACCAGTAACGACTTTTGTTGGCGACTGATGAACGAGTTTCAAGTCGCTGTAACGCCGGGCTCAGACTTCGGCTCGCACCAGGCAGATCGCTACGCCCGCTTTGCCTATACCCGAGGAGCAGAAGCCATCGAACTGGGGCTGACGCGTATTGCCAGTGCATTGGAGTCTTGGGGTATCGACATATGAAACTACCTGCACTACAGCAAGGCATCTTGCTGAGACGTTACAAGCGCTTTTTGGCGGACATAGAAACCCAGGGTGGAGACACCATCACCGTGCATTGCCCGAACACTGGCGCGATGACTGGGTGTGCAGAGCCCGGTAGCGTTGCCTATTACTCCACTTCGGATAATCCCAAGCGCAAATATCCGTCCACCCTTGAGTTGGTGGAGACCGCCAACGGGCTGGTGAGCGTGAATACGGGCAGGGCGAATAGCCTCGTTGCAGAGGCGCTGGCGAACCAAGAGATTGCGCCGCTTCGTCACTTTGACCAGATAAAGGCGGAACAGAACATCCCCGGAGGCGGTGGCCGATTCGATTTCTTGCTAGGCAATGAGCAGGGCCAATCTGCCTTTGTCGAGGTGAAAAGCGTGACGCTATACAGCTCAAATGGACTGGGAGAGTTTCCCGATGCCGTCAGCGAACGTGCGCTTAAACATCTGCTCGCATTAGAGCGAATGCTCTCTCTAGGGCATCGCGGTGTGCTGATTTTTTGTGCCCAACATTGTGGTATCGAGCGGGTTACTGCTGCCGCAGCCATTGACGCTGAGTACGCTCAGGGCCTAGCGGAAGTCATGGGCTCCGGCGTAGAAGTTTACGCCGTAGGCTGCGTTACAGACACTAGGGAAATGCGCATCAATCGCCAGCTCAGTTTTGCGCCGTAACGCGGGCAATCATTCGGTGGCGCGTAGCAGCTGATAATCTGTAAGGCTTGGCAAGCGTGCGCCAAACTGCGTGATAACGCGCGCAGCCGCACGATTGGCAAAGCGTGCCGCGTCAATGGCCTCGGCGCCTTGCAGTCGTGCTGCAAGACAGGCACCGGCAAACATGTCACCGGCGCCATTGGTATCTACAGCTACCACGGATTCACCACCCACCTGCCATCGGCCTTCTAAATTGCAGACCTCTGCGCCTTCGCTGCCTAATGTTACGTAGAGCTCCTTGGCGATGTCTTTGAGTTCGCTGATGGCAATATCTAGGCGATCTGTTTTGGCCCAAGCGGTTGCTTCATCTGCATTACAAAACAATGTATCCACACCATCGCCCATTATTGCTGAGAGTCCGTCGCGACAGAATTCAATCATGGAAATATCGCTAAGCGTGAGAGCAACCTGAGTGCTGCTAGCGTTTGCTAGAGCCGCGCTGCGGGCCGCGCTTTGGCTGCTCAGCTCGGATGCACTAAGGTAACCTTCAATGTAGAGGCACTTGGCGGCGCGTAAATCGCTCTCGTTGACACGTGCATAGCTAAAGTCTTTTGAGACGCCTAGGTCTGTGCACATCGTGCGCTGGGCATCAGGGGTTACCAATACCAAGCACTGGCCGGATCTTTGCTCGTCGTTCATGGCGGAAATTTGCGACGTGACGATGCCGGCATCCTGCATTTCGCGAAAAAAATGACGCCCATTTTCATCGTCCGCCAGTTGGCAGGCATAGCTGGTGTTGAGGCCAAAGGCTTGTGCGGCATAAATGGTATTCGCTGCAGAGCCGCCGCTGCATCGGCGCATCGTCCGTTGCCCTAAACTGTCGACCAGTTGTGTCATTCTTGCGGAATCTATGAGCGTCATTTGACCCTTTAGCAGAGACTCTTGCTGCAGAAAACTATCGTCCACCTCGACGTCTGTGTCGACAATGGCGTTTCCAATACCCAGGAGATCTAACATCTAAGAATCCTTTTTCTTGATCGTTTTAACTTTCTTCGCACGCTAGGCGCGCGCGAGTTTCGAAAAAGCTACATCAGCTGCATGTAACGTGCATTCAACTTCTGCTTCGCCGTGCTGAGCCGATAAAAAACCAGCTTCGAAAGCCGAAGGCGCTAGATAGATTCCTTGTGCCAGCATCTCGTGAAAAAAGGCGCTGAAGTGTTCGACGTTGGATGCAGCGACATGGTCGTAGTTAGTCACTTGGTCGCTAGTAAAGAAGAAACCAAACATACCGCAGACGTGGTTTTCACTAAGCGGCACTGCATGCTTTGCAGCTGCGGCCATAATGCCACTAACCAGCGCGTCGGTGGTGGCAGCAATTTTCGCGTAAACGTCTGCGGTCAAATGATTTAGCGTGGCCAGCCCTGCGGCCATTGCCAAGGGGTTACCGGATAACGTGCCTGCTTGATAGACCGGTCCTGCCGGTGCGATGCAGTTCATAATGTCCGCGCGACCGCCAAAAGCGCCAACAGGTAAGCCGCCACCCACAATCTTGCCAAGCGTCGTGAGATCGGGTTGAACCCCGTACAGCTCCTGCGCGCCACCGCTTGCGACCCTAAATCCGGTCATGACTTCATCGAAAATCAGCACCGCGCCGTGCTTTTCGCATAGGTCCTTGAGGGTCTCTAAATAACCCGGCAACGGCGTGATACAACCCATATTTCCTGCGATGGGTTCGACTATGATGCAGGCAACTTTGTCGCCAACGTTAGCCATCAAATCGCTGATTGCTGCTGCGTCGTTAAATGGTGCTGTGAGGGTGTGCTTGGCTAGATCTTCTGGCACGCCTGGCGAGTTTGGTAGGCCTAAAGTCAGCACGCCGCTACCGGCTTTAACCAATAGAGAGTCAGAATGTCCGTGATAGCAACCGGCAAACTTGACGATCATGTCTCGCCCGGTGAACCCCCTAGCCAGTCTGATCGCTGACATCGTGGCTTCGGTACCGGAATTCACCATGCGCACTCGGTCCATGCTAGGAACAAGGCTGATTATTTTCTCTGCTAGATCAATCTCTATCTCCGTTGGTGCGCCAAAGCTGAGTGCTTTTTGTGCTTGTTCGGTAACTGCCTGCACGGTGGGGGCAAAGTTGTGGCCCAGAATCATGGGCCCCCAAGAACCGATGTAGTCGATGAATTGGTTGCCGTCGACATCGCGCAAATACGCGCCATCGGCGCCGGCAAAAAATATCGGGTCACCACCGACGCCTTTAAATGCGCGAACGGGAGAATTGACGCCGCCCGGGATGCTTTGTAGCGCGCGTTGCATCAAAGAAGTGGATGTATCTGTGTTCATACGTTGCTTATCCATTGGCCTAAGTTGTTTCTAGTCAATCGTGCTGAATCGATCGCGTTGTGTTGCTGAGCAACGGGTCGACGACTCAGAAGGGTTGCAAAACGACAAGTAAAATGACGGGAATCAGGACCAAGACGGGGAGTTCGTTGTATATCCGAAAAAAACGCTCGCTTCTGTGCTGCCGGTCTTCGACAAATGTCTTGATGATGTAACCACAGTGAAAATGGTAGGCGACGAGCAAACCAACTAAGGCAATTTTGACCCAGACCCATGCTTGCACGCTAAGGCCCTGCCAGCCTAGTGCTAACATAGTCAGGCCAAGGGCCAGGGTGATCACCATGGAAGGCATCATGATTAAGCGATACAGCTTATGCTCCATTACCTTAAATCGCTCAATACTGATCTCGTCTTTGCACGCTGCGTGATAGACAAATAATCGCGGCAGATAAAAGATGCCCGCGAACCAAGTGATTACGCTGATGATGTGAAAGGCTTTAAGCCAAAGGTACATGGTTTGCCATTCCCCTGTGGGAGCTCATAAAACGCCGTGAGTATAACTTTTAGCGCTGCATAAAACCGGCGGCGTTGTTTTGACATTAACCAATATCCTGCGAACTTCGCTGCGATTCCAGATGATGCGGTGGCGGTAGCTCAGGGGTAGGATATGCGGCATAGAGCAGCACCCACAATAAAGGATAACAGTTGCATTACCGAGTAATCAGGGAACGATCCGTTTGGCGAGGGAGGTTGCTTTGGCTGGGTGCCTTAGCCGCGCTCGCTTTGACAGGTGGTGCTGGCTTCTTGTGGGGAGTCTCGGCTGCGCAGTCGCAGATTCGGCAAAACGCGGAATTGCGCGACGAAGTAAGCGAACTGGGCCGACAGAACACGTTGCTGCAAAGTCGCCTGACGGACAGCGATTTGATTATCGATACGCAAAATCATACGTCAATTGCGCTGCGCGATGAGTTAACTCAGCTTCACACAGCCAATGCAGGTCTCGAGACTGAGTTGGGTTTTTTCCGTAAAATCATGGTGCCCGGAGAGACCGACAAGGGAATACATGTGGAGCGCATGAATGTTGCTGCCACAGCCGATTCTACTTACGTGATTGAGGCGACGCTAATACAGGTGGCGGAGCGCCCTTCGATTGTTAGCGGATCTGTAACCCTTGAGATCGAGGGCACTCGTAATGGTGAGGCGATAAAGCTCACCACAACTGAGTTGGGCGGTTCGCCGGCATCCTTGGCTTTCCGCTTCCGTTACTTCCAAGCCCTTGAGCAGACCATCGAGTTGCCAACGGAATTTACGCCCAACCGCATAAAAGTTGCGGTGATCGGCAAAAAAGGCACACCGGTCGAAGCGGAGTTTGTTTGGCCAGCCTAGAGAGACTAGCTTATGCGACCCACATTGAGTTGCAGTTCTGATGAAATGGAATAGAAAAGTACCCAAGATGGCGAAAAAGAAAGAACTGACGTTAATTGCGACTGATGCTGAGTTAGTCGGAGACATCTCATTTTCCAGCCAGCTGGTAGTGAACGGCGTGCTGCGCGGGTCGACATCTGCCGAAGAGCTAGGAGCTTCGATGACGGTTAGTCCGGGTGGTCATGTCATTGGCGATATTCGTGCCCCGGTTGTGTTGATTCACGGCAGAGTAGATGGAACCGTCTATGCGCTTGAGCATCTTGAAATCGCCGAAGGCGCCGTTATCCAAGGAGATCTGCATTACAACGTGCTGCAGATGCATATGGGGGCGTCGGTGCAAGGGCGGCTCATCCACTCCGTGCCAGAAAAAGTGCCCGCCGTCGAAGAAAGGACAGTTGAAAGCATCGGGTTAGTCAAAGAATAATTAAGCAATGCAGTTAGATATCGAATTTTCCGAAAGAGCCGCGAACAAAGTGAAGCGTTTGATTGAAGACGAGGGCGACCCCTTGCTATGTCTGAGGGTTTTCATCACCGGCGGAGGTTGCAACGGGTTTTCCTACGGTTTTACGTTCGATGATACGCCTGCGCAGGACGATGCCGTAATTGAACGCTTAGGAGTGCGTATGCTGGTGGACGCCATGAGTTATCCCTATCTCGCTGGTTCCAATGTCGATTACGTTGAAGACTTATCCGGGTCGCAATTCACAGTTTCAAACCCCAATGCTTCTGCAACCTGCGGCTGCGGCAGCTCGTTTTCTCTATAATTATCGCAACACGCAGAGAATTGGCCGAGTAAGACGACCGCGCGGGCCCGCGAGTTCTTAGCCAGGATAAACGGCGCCCAAAATGCGAGTGCCGAGAGCGCCAGTAACCAATGGGTTGTTCCCCGAAAGATTTGCTAAGCGGCGATAGGCAAGCCAAGCAAAGGCAGCGGCTTCGATAGCGTCACCATCGAAGCCCCAAGCCTCCGAGGGCATTACCTGAGCATCCGCCGACAGNTCTTGCAGACACCTCTGCATGTTGCGCAGCAGGTGATCATTTGCGCGTCCGCCACCACAAATCGGCACGTCGCGCACATCGGGCATTGACTCGATGATCGAGGCGGCCACGGTTGTCGCAGTTAATTGAGATAACGTGGCTTGTACATCGGCTGCGGTTGGCAGGCCGGGNNGNGCGCTCATATGAGATTCAAGCCAAGCAAGATTGAAATATTCTCTGCCGGTGCTTTTTGGCGGTTTTTTGGCAAAGTAGGCATCGCCAAGCATGCGCTCCAGTAAGGCTTCTTGTACTTGCCCCGTCGCGGCCCACCTACCGGACGCGTCAAAGCGCTCTGGGAGATTAGGATGATGCTGGCAAAACCAAGCATCCATGAGACAGTTGCCCGGCCCGGTATCGAATCCGCCGCTCTGGTTGCCCAAAGGTGAAATGTTGCTNATGCCGCCAATGTTCACCACACAGGTAGNNCTCGCAGTATCGCCAAACAGCACATCATGGAAGGCNGGAGCCAGTGGCGCNCCTTGCCCGCCGGCGGCAACATCACGTCTTCGAAAGTCGGCCACCGTATCGATACCNGTGATCTCTGCAATCTGGTTTGGGTCACCAATTTGCAGCGTAAAAGCTGAATCACAGGTTCCGGGCGGCCTGTGCCTGACGGTTTGACCGTGGCTGCCGATGGCTCGAATTGACGTTGGCTCAATATCTAGTGAGTCTAGCCAGTCGACTATGCAGGCGCCGATAAAATCTCCGAGCTGCGTATCGCATTCGCCCAACAAATCTACGCTTGATTGATCTGGCTGGCCGCAGGCGAGGAGAGCGTCTCGGAGTTTTTGGGGTAGTGGCCTTGTTTGCGCGTTGAGCAGGGCGATGGCGTCACGCGCTCGGTTTGAATGCTTTGGCGGCGAAACTTCAATGAGCGCAAGGTCGAGACCGTCCACACTGGTACCTGTCATACAGCCGACGTAGCGACCGTACATCACGAGCGNTGGCTCGTCAGCGCGAAGGTAACCTGCTGATTGAAGTGGTCTAATAAAACCAATCGTTCGAAGGTGCTCTCGCGGAAGCGTGCGATTTCCNGCTTGTTTACGGGCTTCGCTTGGGGGAGTGACACCGTGCGAGGGTTCTGATGCACNCCGTTGACGAGAAACTCATAATGAAGGNGGGGGCCGGNGGCATAACCAGTCGATCCTACATAGCCAATGATTTGACCTTGCCTGACGCGTTTGCCTGCTTTGATGCCTCGCGCAAACTTCGACAANTGTAAGTACTTCGTCACGAATTGTTCGCCGTGCTTGAGCACTACGTAGTTGCCATTGGGCTTGGTGCGAGACGCGACTTCTACCCGGCCGTCNCCAGCCGCCAGAATGGGAGTGCCCGGAGGCGCTGCATAGTCGATNCCGCGATGCGGCCTAACAGTTTTGTATAGCGGGTGCTTGCGACGNAGATTAAAGCTCGAGCTGATGCGAGAAAATTCGACTGGCGCGCGCAAAAATGCTTTTCGCATACTCAGGCCTAGGGCATCAAAATAGTCAGAGATGCCATCCTCTGTGGTGTAGCGCACTGCCGTATAGGCGCGACCTTGGTTGACAAATCGTGCTGACACGATGTCGCCGAAGCCGATGAACTCTCCGTTGAGATACTGTTCTTCCACGAGAGCAAAAAATTCATCTCCGGGCCGGATGTCGAGTACGAAATCCACATCCCACTGGAAAATCTGCGCAAGGCGCATGGTGACGTTGTCGGGCAAGCCAATGGCTTGGCTGGTTAAAAACAAGCTGCTGTCGATCACTCCGTGTTTATAGGTCAATACCTTTACTGGTTCTTCGATGATCTCTTCGCTAACAAAGCGGTCGTCTTTGTCGCGAGAGAACACGACCCGCTCTAATGGGCCAGGCTGGTAGGTCAGTGTGGTCAGTCGCCCCCGATTGCTTTCAAAAGTCAGTTCGGCACCGGGAAAGATGCCATTTAGCCTGTCACCGTGCTTGGTCTGGGTGAGTGCGTAGAGTGAACGGGGAGAAAAATCGTTCCGCGCAAAGATCAAAGCCATGCTGTCGCCGCTGCGCACAATCTCTTTTTTTTTCANCACATTAGGTAGTTCTTGGTCAGCGAGCACTGGCTCGGCAAGGTCGCTGTTAACGTGAATTCCGCCAGTCTGGAGATCGCTGGGCAGCTCNGGTAAGGGNGTAGCTAACTTGACCGCATTATCGGCCGGGCCGTTCGGTATAAAACCCGANGCCAGTAAAAGCAGCAGGCTTAGCCCGACGAACGCAGCGAGGCGTCTGTGAAGCAATGGCATTTGCATCGTATTTAAGTCGTTCCTAATTCCTGGCTTGCACAGCGTTAGCTGAACGAATTTGTGCTTGGTGGCCTGAGCCAAATGAAAATGCGCGGCAAGTATAGAAGAAAGTCACGGCAAAAAAAGAGCCNGTACGAGATGGCACCGTGCCGCGTCGCGGGTTCTTTTGCTACAGTCGCGCCCCTGCGCGGTAGTTTCGGGTGCCAGAGCGCAGACTGACTTGTTAACCACGCAATCGATGGGAAATGGTGAAATGAGCGCACAGGCTTTTATTGACGAGCTGCGTTGGCGCGGACTGCTGACACAAGTATCTGACGANGAAGGGTTGCTTGACTATTTGGATGCTGGGTGCCAGTCGTTGTACTGCGGTTTTGACCCNACCGCGGAAAGTTTGCACGTTGGTAGCCTTGTGCCCCTCTTGGCCCTGCGTCGATTTCAGCTNCAAGGTCATCGCCCCTTACTTCTTCTCGGCGGTGCCACCGGCATGATCGGAGACCCTTCAGGCCGCGATGACGAGCGATCTTTGAATACAGGGGACATGGTCAGCGCATGGGTGCAGGCACTGCAAGCGCAAGTCAGCGGGTTCCTTGAGTTTGAAATCAAGAATGATAGTGCTGCCAAGATCGTGAATAACTTGGATTGGACTCATGATCTGCCTGTGATCGATTTCTTGCGCGATATAGGCAAGCATTTTTCGGTAAACAGCATGATCCAGCGCGATTCTGTGAAGACACGGTTAGAGCGTTCTAATGAGGGCATCTCCTACACTGAATTCAGCTACATGTTGCTGCAGGCCATGGATTTTTTGCGTCTGGCGCAAAGCGAGAATTGTTTGCTGCAGATTGGCGGCAGCGATCAATGGGGCAACATCGTGTCGGGCATTGATTTGATCCGTCGGCACACTGGCAAAAGCGCCTTNGCGTTCACTATGCCCTTGGTAACCAAGGCAGATGGGACAAAGTTTGGAAAATCAGCAGCCGGCGCCGTATGGCTCGATCCTAAGAAAACGTCACCCTATGCGTTTTATCAGTTTTGGCTGAATACGGCAGATGCGGACGTNATTAAATTNCTCAAGCTCTTTACCTTTTTGCAGCAGGGTGAAATTGAGCGCTTGGAAGTCGAAACCTGCGAACGCCCTGAACAGAGGCANGCGCACAAGAAGCTAGCGCAAGAAGTCACAACGATCGTACATGGCGCGAAGGCGGTTGTAGCAGCCGAACGCATTAGTGCCGCGCTCTTTGCCGGAGANGCCCACGAACTGCTTGAATCTGACCTGGAAGAGCTGCGGCAAGATGGCATGCCCACTACNGGCTGCGCAGTAGGGGCTGGCCTGCTAACGGCATTGGTAGAGTCAGGATTGACAAAATCGACGGGAGAAGCTCGCAAGCTCATTCAAGCCAACGGTATCAAGTTGAACGGCGAATCGATCAGTGACGTGGGGCGCGATCTGACCTTTGCAGACGCTCTNTACGGGAACTTTTATCTATTGCGCAAAGGCAAAAAGAACTACCACCTGATCGTGCGAGTCAGCTAGCAANGCGTGGTGTAAAAAAACGTTCTTTTTTTGCAAATTGCGGTTGCGCCAACACTTCATATGCGTATTATACGCCTCCCTTGCAGCGAGGCCGAAAGCGGCCNAGTCGCAGATCTTTAACAANTTAAAGCAAGTGCATTGTGGTTCTTCAATCACGTTGAGTAGGCAGTGATAAAGCAGCCTACAAAATGGGNNAGGAGAAGCAANATGTACAAACAAGCCATTCGTGTGGGAACACGTAATTCGTTTTGAGTAAATGNTTACTCNGCATCATGGCAGNGCAGGGAGGTAAAACTTGCTCGGACCGAAAGTCGAAAAAATTAAACTGAAGAGTTTGATCATGGCTCAGATTGAACGTTGGCGGCACGCCTAATACATGCAAGT
>PBTJ01000009.1 GCA_002726925.1 Gammaproteobacteria bacterium
CAGGTGTTGGTTGAGCTTTGCAATGAGATCAGTGGCGTGGTCGTATGCTCCATGCTCTGTACATTTTCTGATCAAGGCATTGTAGCAAGACTGCAAGGACTTGCGGGTTGCGTGAACCCCGGAGACATCGGCCATGCATGGCCAAGGGGGATTCAACGCAATTTAGATCTGCACAACCTCACGCTTGATGAGGCACTCGCGCTAGGTTTTCGAGTGATTGGTGCAGGCGTGATTGAGCCCGACGAATGCAGCGCGCAAGGCTTGTTGGTGCCTCATCACTGCATGGGCCGAATCGCAGATTCTATGCCGCATCTGTGGGGTGCTGTATTTCCCGAGAGCGAAGCCAGCGGGGAAGAAGGTGGCGCAGTGGTAGAATTTCGTCGCAGCTATGAAGAAATGTTTCTGGCGGCAGACGCTTTTCAAGTGGTTTCTGGCATTGTTGAAGTTGGCGCTCGGGTGCAGTCATTTGCCCATCTGATGTTTAATCTGCGCACGGGCAGATGCTGCGTTAATGCGCAAGCCGTGGCGTTAAGAATGGACCTGAAGGCTCGCAAGGCCATCACCATGAACGAGGCAGCCTTGGCTAAACTCGAAGCGCAGAGAATCCAACTACCCAACCTGTGATGTCAGAGCGATCCGGAATTCCCATGAATATTTACGAACAACATCTTGATGCCAACGGGGCAAACTTTGTGCCGTTGTCGCCGATTTCCATGCTGCGCCGGGCCGCCATGGTTTATGGCGACAAAGCGGCAGTGTGCTACGGCGAGCGCAGGCTCAGTTGGCGCGAGGTCTTCTATCGCAGCGTCAATGTGGCCGCGGCCATCAATGCTCGAGGTATTGGCCAGGGCGATACCGTAGCCATTATCAGCGCCAACATCCCAGAGATGTTTGAAGCTCATTATGCCGTTCCTATGGCCGGAGCCGTGCTCAACGCCATCAACATTCGGTTAGACGCGGCGACCATTGCCTTCATCCTTGAACATGGCGAAGCCAGCATGGTGATCGTGGACAAGGAATTTGGGGCGGTCACCGACGAGGCATTGGCGCTAATGGCGCATCNGCCAACGGTCATTCATATCGACGACAACGACTATGACGGCGGCAAGCTGCTGGGTGAAGAAAGTTACGAAGATCTGGTAAATCAATGCCCAGTCGACATCGGGCCGCTAGACGCGCTAGATNCGAGTGCCTATTTGCCTGCAGATGAGTGGGATGCCATTGCGCTGAANTATACCTCTGGCACGACGGGCAATCCAAAGGGCGTGGTGTATCACCATCGCGGTGCCTACTTGAATTCTGTTTCCAATGCGCTGACTTGGGATATGGGAGAACACCCCGTGTATCTGTGGACCCTACCCATGTTTCATTGCAACGGGTGGTGTTTCCCGTGGACCTTGGCGGTGAATGCGGGCACGTCGATCTGTCTGCGGCAGGTGCGCGAGGANGCGGTCTACGANGCGATTGGCCGATTTGGGGTGACGCATTTTTGTGGCGCGCCAGTGGTGCTTAACACACTGCTCAACGCGCCTGAGGNGTTAAAANAACTGGTGACAAAGCCTGTGAAAACCATGACCGCGGGGGCTGCGCCTCCGGCTGCGATTATTCAAGGGATGCAAGCGCAAGGTGTAGATGTCACCCACGTCTATGGTCTGACCGAAACCTACGGACCGGTGACGCTGTGTGCCTGGCGAGTCGATCTGTGGGGANGCCTTGAGGCTAGCGCTCAATCCAATTTAAAGGCTCGGCAAGGTGTTGGTGGACAAATGCTTGAAGGGCTGATGGTGGCTGATCCNCAAACCCTTGAGCCAGTGCCTCAAGATGGAGNCACCATTGGCGAAGTGATGATGCGGGGNAACAATGTGATGAAGGGTTACTTGAAGAATCCCGCAGCAACGGCAGAGTCNTTTGNAGGCGGCTGGTTTCATTCTGGCGACTTAGCGGTTTGGACTGAAGACGGTTACATTCAAATTAAGGATCGTTCCAAGGACATCATTATTTCCGGTGGTGAGAATATCTCCAGCATCGAGATCGAAGACCTGTTGTTCAAGCATCCGGCCATTCTGGAGGCCGCCGTCGTCGCCAAACATGACGACAAATGGGGGGAGACGCCCTGCGCCTTTGTTAAGCTTAAAAGCGGTGAGAGCTTGAGCGATGCCGACGTCATCTCTTATTGCCGGGATAACTTAGCCCGATTCAAAGTGCCGAAGAACGTGGTCTTCACTGAGCTACCCAAGACATCGACTGGCAAGGTGCAGAAATTTGCGCTGCGTGAGTTGGCGGAAGCGCTTTAGTGTCTAAGCAAGCCATCTTGGCCGTCGCTTTAGTCGCATTGGTCATTGCAGCATTTACGCTGCCGATTGTTGACTGGCTGGCCGCGTTCTTTGCTTGGGTGCAGGCCAATCCTGCTATCGCTTGGGCGGTTTTTATCGCTTTTTATGTTGGCGCCGTAGTGCTCATGCTGCCAGGCAGCCTATTGACCTTAGGTGCCGGTTATTTGTTCGGCCTAGGCTATGGATTTGCCATCGTGTCCTTCGCCAGCACAGTAGGAGCAACCTGCGCATTCTTGGTGGGACGCTTCTTTGCCAGACAGTGGGTGGCCAGCAAACTATCTGCCATGCCCCGTTTCTCCGCACTAGACCGTGCCGTGGGAGCGCGCGGTGCCTTGGTCGTGTTACTGACTCGGTTGTCCCCAGCCTTTCCGTTCACGTTGCTCAACTATGCGCTAGGCTTGACCCAAGTGCCCCTAAAAACCTACCTGCTGGTTTCTTGGCTGGGCATGATGCCTGGCACCTTGCTGTATGTNTATTTGGGATCTATTGCGCAAAATTTGACCGCTGTATTCAGTGGTGAACTCGCTGAGTCACCCGTAGGCAATACCTTGCTNTATCTTGGCTTGGCGGCAACGCTGGCACTGACTGTTTTGATCACTCGCTTTGCGAGTGGCGCTCTGGATCAACACTTAGACACATCAAATGCAGCCGATGAGAAGNCGTCACCATGAATACGCAACGCTATCCTGGCGCAGATTTTGACGACACCGCTTGGGGTTTACTGAGTCCAACGGGATATCAAAATCCGCAGCCACAATCTCGCTATCATCTGGTGGTCGTGGGGGCGGGGCCTGCAGGTCTGATCAGCGCCNTTGGCGCTGCGGGCTTGGGTGCGAAGGTGGCACTTATNGAACGGCANCGCATGGGCGGTGATTGTTTGAACGTAGGCTGCATGCCATCTAAGTCTTTGCTCGCNTTCAGTAAGCGTCCAGATGCNGATTTCCAGCAAGCNTTCGCATGGCTGCGCGAAGTTCGNGCCGGGATNGCGCCCCACGATTCCGTCGANCGTTATACCGAGGCCGGGGTTGATGTGTTTNTGGGTTCNGCNGGNTTTAACNCTGNGGGGCAAATCTGTGTCNACGANACGCCGCTNAATGCTCGCCGTATTGCNCTGTGCACCGGNGCTAGNGCCGCCATCCCGNNNATTCCNGGCTTGATTGAGGCACGNCCACTGACCAACGAAACGNTATTCGATCTGCCCGCNCCNCCAAAATCGCTNGCGATTCTNGGNGCAGGNGCCATTGGCTGNGAGTTGGCNTTNGCATTTTCTAAACTTGGGGTGAGGGTTTCGCTGTTTGAAATGGCNGNGNGNGTGCTGCCGTTGGAGACACCATTGGCCGGTCAAGCAGTAGCTATGGCGCTGCAATCCGCAGGTGTTACTTTGTACTTAGGGCAAGGCGTAAGCGCCGTAAAAGGCGAGGGCACGGTTGTTGTTGGTGACCAAGACATCCTCTGCGAGCGCATCTTGGTGGCGCTAGGGCGCAAACCCAATACCCAAGAGCTTAACCTCGATGCAGCCGGTGTTGCGGTAGATGCACAAGGTTTCGTGGTCACCAATGCAAAACTTCAAAGCAGCAATAAACGTATCTTCGCTGCCGGCGACTGTACTGCGCGCCAGCAATTTACGCATCATGCAGACGCGCAAGCTCGAGCGTTGATTCAGAACGCGCTGTTCGCGCCAACGGCAAGGGTCAACGGGCTGATTGTTCCACATTGTACCTATACCGATCCTGAGGTTGCCAGCGTTGGCGCGAATCCCCATAGCCTGCAAAAGTCAGGAATCGCTTTTGACCGATTCGAATTTGATCTCAGCGACTTAGACCGCTCCCGTGCGGATCCGGCTATCAAGTCACGGCCGGTCCAACATGCCGAGGTATACACCCAGCAGGGCACGGATAAACTTCTTGGCGCAACAATCATCGGTCACGACGCTGGGGAACTGCTAGCGCCAATTTGTCTGATGATGAGCAATGGTCTTGGTTTGTCAGCGGCGCAGAAGACGATCTTCAGTTACCCCACCAGAAGTGAATACTTGAAACGACTGGGAGATGCCTACAACCGCGGTCGTATGACACCGACAGTGGCAAAGCTCTTTCAGTGGTGGCTGCGCAGAACGTCTTGAAGGTGCTGACAATAGAGCGGGTGGGAAAGTGATTGAGCGGCGAGGTCTGATCGTCACCGTTGCGATATTACTGGCAGCCTGTTCGGGCGATGTACCACCGACACCCTACGCGCCGACTGGCAACCAATACCAGTTCATGACCGAGTATCTTGAGCCTGCAACCGACGTCATTTGGAGCTCTGCGGGCTCTATCCTCACCCAAGAAGGCGAGGTTGATTTGCGGCCCACCACAGACGAGGGCTGGCAAAAAGTGATGCATGCGGCGACGGTGGTCGCTGAAGGGGGTAATCTGATGATGATGCCGGGTCTGACAAATGGCGAAGCGGATTGGAATGAGTATGCGCAGGGTTTAACCCGTGCTGCACTGCTTGCCAAATCCGCAGCCGAGGCTCAGGACGCTGATGCGCTGTTTGCCGCAGGCGGGGCGATTTACAATGTATGCCGTGCTTGCCATAACAAGTACATGGAGCAATATGAANTCCAGTAATCGCAGTCCAGNTNCCTTGCTGCGGCTCTGCCTTGGCGCCCTCACGGCAGCGGTGCTTGCCATGGTGCTGTTTGTCTTACCTGCCGAGCACGATATCGATCCTACTGGCCTCGGTGAGACCATGGGTATTAAGGGTATGTCGGGCTATCAGGTTGGCGCGCTCACCACGCAAAGCTCTGATGTACATCAAGATCGTGCAAGCTTTTGGCTCGCTCCGTTTGAATCCGTGGAATACAAGTACACGCTAGCCGAAGGTCAAAGCATGGTATTCGATTGGCGCGCCGTCTCTACTCTACCTGCAGACGTTATCTTTGAGATGCACAGCGAGATCGATGCAGATCCTGACCAATCGGTGACATTTGAGTTGAGCCGAGGCGATGCCCAGCGAGGCACGTTCGTGGCGCCGTTCAGCGGGGTGCACGGTTGGTATTGGGAGAATAGGGGTGTGGGCGAAGTCGAAGTGGTGTTAGAAGCCACGGGTTTTTTCACCCACGGTACCACCTACGGACCTAGCGGCGCCTTTACCAAGGTCATTGGTGAAGGCGCCAATTAGGCGTTAGCGCACAAAAAACCTGCGCCGCGACGAACTTAGGCCACTCGCTCGATGAGGGTGCCAGTGCCCAAACCGCCTCCACAGCACATGCTGATCAACCCATAGCGACCTTCAGTGCGCTGCAGTTCGTGTACTGCTTTTGTCACTAGGATACAGCCTGTGGCACCCAGCGGATGGCCCAGAGCAATCGCACCGCCGTTGGGATTTACCTTGGCCATATCTGCGCTTACGGTTTTCGCCCAGGCCAACACTACGGAAGCGAAGGCCTCGTTGACTTCAAATACGTCGATATCGCCGATACTCAAGCCGGTTTGCGAGAGCATCTTTTCGGTGGCTGGAATAGGACCTTCTAGCATCATGACCGGATCGCAACCAACTAGCGCAGAAGCCCGAATGACCGCGACTGGTGTGAGACCCAGTTCTGCGGCTTTGGTTGCGCTCATCATCAACACCGCGGCCGCGCCGTCGGCAATTTGCGATGAGGTGCCAGCGGTATGCACGCCATCTTCCCTAGCCACACTTTTAAGCCCCGCCAGTGCTTCAAGGCTGGTCTCGCGTGGTACTTCATCCGTAGTAACGCTCAACATCTTATCCGTGCGCTCGAACTCTTCGTCCATCTCTGGCGCTTCGATGGGGATAATTTGCGAGTCAAAATGACCGCTCTCAATTGCCGCCTTAGCACGCATTTGCGATTGCAGTCCAAAGCTGTCGGTATCGCTCCTAGTTAATTGATACTTCTCGGCTAGACGCTCTGCTGCCTCGAATTGGCTGGTGAATTCGCGTTGCTCGAAATAGCTACGTCCGACAGGTTTGCCCATTTTTTTGTTGGCTGGAATGGCATCGCTACCGATGGGCACCCGCGTCATGTTCTCGACGCCACAGGCCATCACTACATCCGCTGCGCCAGAGCTGATGATGTTGTGGGCAAGCGTCGTCGACTGTTGCGACGATCCACACTGCGAGTCGATCGTGATGCAGGGCGTTTCAATGGCGCCGCCGTTCGCTAGCCACGCTGTGCGCGTAATGTTCATACCCTGTGAAGCGAGCTTATTGACACAGCCGCCAACCACTTGGTCTACATGGGCAGACTTCAAGTTGTTGCGCGCTAACAGCTGCATCATCACCTGACCGAGCATGTCGGCCGGGTGCGCACCGCCTATGCTGCCGCCCTTGCGGCCAACGGCTGACCGGGCCGCATCGATAATGACAACGTCTTCCATACTGATTCCCCTTTTTTCTCGTGGATAATAAACAGGTGTGAGTTTGGCTTATGCCCCGTTTTGGGCATGCCAGTGTTGAATACGTGATGGTGGCTCGGGTCGCGGGCGTTCGTCCGGCTTGCTCGCTGCACTGCCAAGATAAATAAAACCGGCGATATCTTCGTGGTCGCCGATCTCGAAAAGCGACTGCACATGGGCGTCATAGGTATACCACTCGGTCAACCACTGTGCAGCAAAGCCTGCCAAACTGGCGGCGATGAGTAGGTTTTGACATACCGCCCCAGCAGACAGAATTTGTTCCCACTCGGGAATTTTATGCTCTGGCGAGCGTTCGCTAAGTACGGCAACAACGACTGGGGCGCGCATAAAGCGGTTTTTCTCAAAACTGATTTGCGCCTCGTTGGCCTCTGGGTGCAGGGACTGCCAGCGTTTGGCCAGAACGTCACCGAATGCTGCGCGATCGTTTCCCGAAAAAATCACCATACGCCATGGACCCAGTTTGCCGTGATCGGGCACCCTCAAAGCCGTGGTCAAAATCGTTTGTAAGGTCGCCTCGTCGGGACCGGGTTCTGTAAGGTCCATGGCTTTTACGGAGCGTCGGCCGCTGATTCGTTCCAATGCATCGGGTAGAGGGCGTTCAGGGTACACAGTGAGTCCTATCAAGATAGAGGCAGAAGTGTAGCGAAAATTGCTGCCAATCTCTGGTGTTTTCATTGCGCTGCAACTGGGTGACAACGTCTCATCGCTTTGCTCCAATACAACCAGTCAAAAGCACAAGGGAGAGGCGATGAACTTGCAAGGAAAGAAGGCACTGGTATTTGGCGGCACATCGGGCATTGGCCTAGCCACCATCAAAATGCTGCAGGCCGAAGGGGCAACCGTTGTTGCCATCAGCCGTAACCCTGACAAGGCAGGTGATATTGCCGGAGTAGAACTCGCGGCCTGTGATGTGCGCGATGAGGCCGCGCTCGCCAATCTGTTTGCTGCCCACGCACCCTTCGATGTGCTGATTTCCGCGGCTACTGGCGGCGAGCGAGCGGCAGGCCCCTTTTTGCAGATGGACTTAGCTGGCTATCGGGCCTCCTTTGACAAACTCTGGGGCTATACCAATGTGGTACGACTCGGTGCAGAGCACTTGAGCGATGATGGCAACATCGTGTTGGTATCTGGTGCACCCGCACGCCGTGCCAAACCCGGTCAGGCGGCCATCGCCTCGGTCGGAGGTGCAGTCGAACAATTTGTGCGCGCAGTGACCGCGGAACTCGCCCCTAAGCGCATTAACGTGGTGAGTCCGGGGGTGATCGACACGCCAATGTTCGGTAACGATGCAGACGCTCGGGCAAAGATGCTCGGTGGTGCGACGGCCAAGAACCTGGTTCCCAGAGCAGGCACCCCGGAGGAAGTGGCAGAAGGCATCATGTTTGTGGTGAAAAACGGCTTCGTCACGGGCACCACGATTGATGTCGATGGCGGCTGGATACTCAGCTAGATCGACAAACGTGGCGACACTTCGGTCATAGCGAGCCCGCTTCGGACGTGGTGTCCCATTTCACCGCAGCTTTCGGTTACAACGTTGCGGTCTGAGCTTCAACGCCGAGGTAAAGCCGACCTACCGTCTCCAGCGTGCTGGGTGCCACCATGATGTGCTGAGACGTCATATGGACATCACGGAAATGGCGCTGCAGCGCCGAATCGGCATAAACCGCGCTACCCCCGCCTAGGGTATACATGGCGTCGACGGTCTTAATACTGGCCTCCACCGCATGGGTGGTTGCCAGACGAATGTCGCGGCGCTGATCAATACTCACTTTTTCGCCGGCCTCGGCGACAAGCCAAGCTGCTTCGATGGACTGATAGTAGAAAGCTCGAGCGCTCCGCAGGGCAGCTTCTGCCCGTGCCACTTCCAAATGCGAGTGGGCTCGGTCGGCCAGTGTGGTCGTGCTGTTGATACGCTTTTTACTTTGCGCAAATCGCACCAGTTCGTCGATGGCGGCGCGGGCGATACCTAGGGCCACAGCCCCAATGCCGATGGCCAGCAGAGTAAATTGGGGAAACTGGTAGAGCGAGGTGCGCGGAGGCCGATTGCCGTCATAGCCCACAATATGGCTGTCTGGCAGGGTGAGATTCTTAACTTCATAGTCTGTACTGCCAGTGCCTTGAAGGCCTGATACATGCCAGGTGTCTAAGAACTCTACTTGCTGGGCGGGCATCAAAATCATGTGCTGGCTGGGTTTGTCGCCGCCGTTGTCGACGAGACTACCACCTAGCACCCAGTCCGCATTTTGGGTGCCTGACCCCCATTGCCAGCGACCATCTACCGTGACCTCGCCAGCATTGACCGTCGCCTTGCCAGAGGGCGCGAAAACGCCGGCGACCATGGTGTTAGGGTGGCTAAAGATAGCCCGCGCTGTGTCCTCGGGAATGTTACCCAGCGTTGATCCGCTGGTGGCGGCAATAAAGGCAACCCATCCGCATGCGGCATTGCCTTGAGCGAGACGCTCGAAAATCTTCGCACTGACGAGGGGAGAGGCCTCCAGTCCGCCCAAGTGCTTAGGTACGAACAGGCGATAAAAGCCCGCTTGCGCCATAGCGTCGCTGGCGTCTTGGCTTAACCGGCGGGCCTCATCAAATTCTGCCGCACGACCCGAAAACGCGTTGCTCAGCTGGGCGGCAGCGGCCAGTAACTCGGTGTTGGTTGGGTTCATCTGGGTTTGGGTCATGCCAGGATCCTTATGTCGCGCAGTTCTTAAGCATATTTTTTTACGCCTATATTTAGCGCGTAAGTTTCTCGTCAGAGCGACTAGTCTAACCAATAGGCGGCTAGTTGTATGCCGATGAGCATGAATCCACCGACCATGATGAACCAATTGGCTATCAGCGCTTGAGCGGCAAAGGTTGAGCGACGCTGCCAAGCAAAAACCGCGAGAACGATTGCTGACAAGGCCAGCAGTTGGCCGAACTCGACGCCTAGGTTAAAGGCCAGCAAATTGATCAGCAGGCCCTCTTCAGGCAACGAGAGTTGCTGGAGTTTGGTGGCGAGTCCAAGGCCGTGACATAGCCCAAAGGCAAAGACTGCAGCGCGCGTATCAATGCCAAAGTGCCAGTTGTGCTGTTGGGCTAGGTTTTCCAGCGCCTTGTAAACCACAGACAAGCCGATGATGGCATCCACCAAATAGGGGTTGGCGGTGGTCTGCAGCGTAACGCCGACGATCAAAGTCAGGCTATGGCCGAGCGCGAACAAACTCACATAAACCGCGACGTCGCGAAAACTGCGCAAAAAGAAAACAACGCCCGCTAAAAACAATAGATGATCCAGACCGGTGACCATGTGTTTGGCGCCGAGATAGAAGTAGGGCCAAAAAGCAACGCCAGACTGGGCCTGTAAAAACGCCGCATCACTGGTGTCGACGTTGTGTGCGAGGGCCTGTCCGTTAAAGATCAGGGCCAGTGCTAGAAGGGCAGTAAACGCCGCTGGGACAGCACGGCTTTGCGGGGCTAGAAATCTAAGGGTCATTCAAGTCGTTGATTGAATTCGATCATGTTGCCGCTGGGATCGTGGGTGAAGAATTGGCGGCAAACCCCATGGATTTCACGAATGTCTGAGGGGGCAAATCCTTCATTGAACAAAGCGCTATGAACTTCATCGGCATCGTTAACGGCAAAGGCAAAGTGTTGTTCTTTAACCGGATCACCACTGTCGATGCCGAGCAGGTGTATTTCTTGTTCACCTGCTTGAATCCAAGCGCCAGGAAAACCCAAGTCAGGTCGGTCTAATATCTTCAAATTCAGTACCCCCGCGTAGAAGGCTACGGCGGCATCTACATCTTTCACGTTAATGGAAACATGGTGAATACCTTGAGTGCTGATCTGCGCTGGGTTTGACATAACTTAGGTTGTCCTACGGTCTTTGACTCAATCCTGCAGGCTGGCGAAGTTCTTACCTTCGGCGACCAACTTTTCGAGCAATGGCGCCGGCTTCCAGATGTCGCCACCGTATTCGGCTTCGAATTTCTTGATGTCGGCCAAGATATTGTCGAGTCCAATTTGGTCTGCCCAGAACATCGGGCCGCCGGTGACTTCCGGAAAGCCGTAGCCATTGATGTAGACGATGTCGATGTCGCAAGGACGGATGGCGATACCATCTTCCAAGATTCGGGCTCCTTCATTGATCATCGGGTAAAGGCAACGCTTAAGTACTTCATCATCATCAATAGGGCGGCGCTCGATGCCCAGTTCTGCGGACGTTTCTTCCACGATCTGCACGACTTCGGGGTCCGCGGTACCTGCGCGGCTGCCTTCTGGGTAGATGTAATAGCCACGGCTGGTCTTTTGACCATAGCGATCCATCTCGCACAGTTTATCTGCGACGCGAGCAGTGATTGGAACGTCTTCGGGCTTTATGCCATTGAGCTTGCGTGCTCGCCAGCCCAAATCAAGGCCGACCAAGTCGTTCATTTGGAATGGGCCCATGGGCATGCCAAAACCCAGGATCGCGTTATCAACCTGATAGGGAGTCGCACCCTGCAGAATAATCTCGCCTGCTTGGCGGGTGTAGCCTGCGAGCATGCGATTGCCGATAAAGCCCGGGGCGTTGCCAGACAACACCGCGATCTTATTTAGCGTGCGCCCGAGCTTCATTGAGGTAGCAATGACTTCCTTGCTCGTGTTCTCGCCGCGAACCACTTCGAGCAGTTTCATGACGTTGGCCGGGCTGAAGAAGTGCAGGCCGATCACGGCTTCGGGTCGGCTAGTGGCTGCCGCCATCTTGTCGATATCGAGGCCCGAGGTATTGCTGGCCAGCACGGCACCGGGCTTTGCCACGGCATCCATTTTCTTGAAGGTTTCCACTTTGACGTCGATGTTTTCGTAGATGGCTTCGATGATCACGTCGACGTCAGAAATATCGGCATAGTCTGTGGTACCTCGAATCAGCGACATGCGCTTATCGACTTCTTCTGCGCTCATACGACCGCGCTGAACTTGGATGTCGTAGTTTTTCTTGATGACGGCCAAGCCGCGATCTAGCGCCTCTTGGTTCATTTCTACCGAGATGACTGGAATGCCAACATTGAGAAAGGACATGGCGATGCCGCCGCCCATGGTGCCGCAGCCGATGACTGCTGCGCTGGCGATGTCTTGGGTAGCCGTATCCTTAGGTACATCAGGGATCTTGGCCACTTCACGTTCTGAGAAGAACATATGAATCAGTGACTCGCGCTGGGGGTGTTTAAGACACTTGGCGAAACATTCTTGCTCAACGGCAAGGCCTGCATCGAAATCGCCAAGGTTCACAGCCGCTTCGACACATTGCACAATCATCTCAGGGGCAAAGCGCTTGCGCATTTTGCGGGCCGCACTCTTTCGCGCGTTGTCAAAAATCTCGGCATTGTCGCGTGCTTGTCTGACAATATCTTCCTCGTCGCGAATGCGGCGAATCGGACTGCCCTTGGCGATAAGGTCGGCGGCAAAGGCAAATCCTGCTTCGATGACATCACCTTCCGCGAGCTGGTCGGCGATGCCCATCTTGACTGCGGCAGGGCCTGGAATCGGATCGCCAGAGAGGATGAAGTCGAGCGCTTTTTCAGCACCGATCAAGCGGGGTAGGCGCTGGGTGCCGCCAGCGCCGGGCAACAAACCCAGCTTCACTTCTGGCAGACCGACAGGCGCTGAGGGGGCGATCACACGGTAATGGCAGCACAGGGCGACTTCCAGGCCACCACCAAATGCAGTGCCGTTAATGGCAGCAACGATAGGTTTGCTGCTGTTGTCCATGGCGGTCAAGCAGTCGTGTAGGCTCGGGCCTTCACTCTTGCCACCAAATTCTGAGATGTCTGCGCCGGCGATAAAGGCGCGCCCCGCCCCAGTGAGCACAATAGCTGCTACCGCATCATCTGTAAGTGCTTGACTCAGGCCATCGTGCAGTCCCTGTCGAACCCCCGAGGAAAGAGGATTAACGGGCGGGTTGTCGATGGTCATTAACGCGACATTGCCACGCACTTCATAATGTACGGTTCCTTTCATATTGCTCCCCTGAAAATAGATTTTGCTGAGTTNTTGGCGGTTGGTTGAATCAGCGCGAAAGTGTGCCCCAACTGGCCCNTGAAACCCAGTAGCAGCGGCGATCAACCAAGCGAATTTGTGTTTGTCGAAAACGTCCAGCTGATCCAGCGTTCTTAATCCTTAGCGTTTTGTGTAAGTTAACCGAATGTGCAACGGCCACCCTTATGAACGCATCNCCAGTTTTTGATTTTCATTGCCATAGCCTGTGTTCTGATGGCGCGTTATCGCCTCAAGCATTGATTGAGTTGGCGGCAGAACGAGGTTTGCAACAGCTGGCTATTACCGATCATGACACAACCGCTGCCTATACCCAGCAACTCAGCGATCATGCTACGGGAGCACGGCTCACCCTTGTCACTGGATGCGAGCTGTCTTGTTTATGGCAGCGCCGCGGTATTCACGTTGTNGGGCTAAACATCGATCCTATGCACCCGGTCTTTATGCAGGCCATGAGCGAGCAAGCTCAGGCAAGAGATCGACGCGCGGAAAAAATCACTACAGTGCTGCAGCGAATGGGGTTTTCGCTGGAGCTCACGCACATACAGAGTATCGCCGGCGACGGTGTTTTAGGGCGACCTCACTTTGCTGAACACTTGGTGAGAACAAACCAAATGCCNTCGATGGCTGCAGCTTTTAANCATGCGCTCGGGGCAGGTAAGCCCGGCGACATCAAGGCCGAATGGCCGGCGCTAGAAACCGTCGTTGGCTGGATCCGTGCAGCAGGCGGCATAGCCGTGGTCGCGCACCCGCTCAAATATAAAATGACCCTTACCAAGTTGCGTAGCTTACTCACGAGGTTCGTCGAGGTCGGTGGGCAGGGGCTGGAGGTGATCAGCGGTCATCAGGAGCCCAATCAAACCCNAACCTTGGCAGATCTGGCTCAGCGCTTTGAGTTGGTCGCCTCTGCGGGCTCTGACTTCCATCGCCATGGCCAGCCTTGGGCAGAGCTTGGTCGCGCGAGCGTGCTGCCTGCACAGTGCACACCTATTTGGCAGTTGTGGTCCTAGGCNCGAANCAGCCCGGCGACGGCGCGGCTGACTTCGATGTGGTCATCGTTGGCGCTGGTGCTAGCGGCTTAATGTGCGCGATTCACGCGGGGCGNCGCGGGCTGAGGGTGCTGGTACTAGAAAAAGGGCCTAAACCGGGGTTGAAAATACTGGTGTCAGGCGGNGGGCGCTGCAATTTCACAAATTTGTGGGCCGACCCNGAGGACCATTACCTATCGGAAAACCAGCACTTTTGTATTTCCGCCATGCGGCGCTATCCGGTAACCGAATTCATCGATATGGTGAATGCCCATGGCATCGCCTATCACGAGAAAAAACTNGGTCAGCTGTTTTGTGATCACAGCGCTCAAGACATCGTCGATATGTTGTTGGCCGAAGCTGCAAANGCAGGCGTGCAGATTAGACTCAAAAGCGAAGTANCAGANGTGGTGCCCANTGCCTCTGGCTTTCGAGTCAACGTCACAAAGNGCAAGGGGAAAACGGCGATAGACGCCTATGCTCTCGAGGCTCCGCGCGTGGTGCTCGCCAGTGGCGGGCTGTCATTGCCCAAAATTGGCTCAGACCTTGCCTATCGAACCGCGAGGGAACTCGGTATGAGCGTCGTCGCCCCCAGCCCCGCCTTGGTGCCGCTGACATGGAATAATGCTGACAAAGCAGATTTCGCTGGGCTCAGTGGCGTGGCCGTAGACTGCGAAATTGGCTGCAGCGGACAGTTTTTTCGAGAANATCTGCTGTTCACGCATC
The DNA here is from genome assembly GCA_002726925.1 of Gammaproteobacteria bacterium. GTDB lineage: Bacteria > Pseudomonadota > Gammaproteobacteria > Pseudomonadales > Azotimanducaceae > UBA4421. The sequence goes on from PBTJ01000009.1 coordinate 14,527, forward strand.
GTGGCCTAAGCGGGCCTGCCATTCTCCAGGCTTCCTCGTATTGGCGCGCTGGAGATGTTGTAGATATCAATCTTCTACCTGAACTCNATGTCCTTTCCTGGCTCCGGCAACTGCAGCAAGATCGCGGCAAAATCTCACTTTCTACAGCGCTTAAATCCCTCTTACCCAATCGTCTTATAGACGTGTTGATCGACCGTTGGTTTGACGATCAAATCCTCGGGGACATGAGCGCTGCACAGTGTGACGATGTTGCCAAGCATCTTCAGGCATGGCGTTTTCGACCTGGAGGCACAGAGGGCTATCGTACTGCCGAAGTGACACTGGGTGGTTTGGCGACCACGGAGTTTTCCTCGAAAACCTTCGAGGCCAAGGGCTATCCGGGGCTGTATGCCATTGGCGAGGCACTGGATGTCACGGGCTGGCTTGGCGGCTACAACTTTCAGTGGGCCTGGGCCAGCGGCTACTGCTGCGCAGAGCAGTTGTAGCGACNAAAGGTTGCCTTTAGTAGAGAAGATACAACCACCGATCACGCGATTTGTTGCGGGCCAGATGCTCTGGGGTTAACTTTTTTCACCCCAGTCGGCCGTGGCCGTGACGTAATGAAGTTCATCGTCTTAACATGTTCTCAAGCGCTATCGCTTACCATGCTTTGTGCGATGGCCTCATGGTGTGCCGACTTGGTTCGTGCGGGCCAAGACATCTATATTCAACCGCAGGGTGGAACAGTCGATTATACAACGGTAACCGTGCGAACAAGTCGACAGATGCTTGGTTATACTCAATATGCCCGGTCATGCACCGCGCGTAATTGCGTATGACAACTCCCCGCCAGCGTCAACCAATGACTTTATTTATCGCTATTTGTTGACGACGTTACGACCTTTGTAAATTCCTTCGGCGAGGGTAAGCTCTGCCTGCACGGCATTGCGATCTTTTCTTGATGAGAA
>PBTJ01000083.1 GCA_002726925.1 Gammaproteobacteria bacterium
GACCCTGACTGCGTCGCTGGACATTTGCCCGCGTTTCTACCGGACGTTCACGACGTGCGTGAGGACGTGGCTGACTATTTGGGCGAATGTCAGGCAACAGATGTCGGGCTGGGAATTTTGATTGACGAGCTTGAATCTGCTGGCGAGTTGAACAACACCCTGTTGGTGGTCAGTGGCGACCATGGAATGCCCGGCATGCCGAGGGCAAAGTGCAATCTATACGACATCGGCTGTGAAGTGCCGCTGGCGATTCGCTGGCCTGGCTATGTGCAAGCCAACCGGGTGATCGAAGACTTCGTTAATCTCATGGATTTAGCGCCAACCTTTTGTGAGGTAGGGGGGATCGAAACTTCACGATCGATGAGTGCCAAAAGTTTGCTGCCGCTGCTGCTCAGTGCTGACAGCGGACAGGTTGAGCAAGGGCGCGATTTTGTCGTTATGGGTCGTGAAAGACACATTGCCCATGCCAGAAAAGGCATGCTGCCTTACCCCCAACGTTCAATTCGCACTGAACGTTACATTTACATCATCAACTTTGAGCCGGATCGATGGCCAATGGGAGATCCCATCGGATTGAATGGCGATTCTCGACCAACGCCCACGCCGGACGAGTTGACCCACGATACCTTTGCGACCTTCCGTGATATGGACGCCAGTCCAACGAAGGCGTGGCTCATTACGCACAGAGAAGAACTTGATGTCGAGCCACTCTACGATCTTGCTTTTGGTAAGCGACCGAGAGAAGAGTTATACGATTTGCAGCAAGACCCGGATTACATGAATAACGTTGCGCAAGACAGCGCTTACGCTGGAATAAGAGAGAACCTACAGCGGCGCTTGATTGCGGTGCTGCAAAAGTACGATGACCCTAGGCTCACAGAGCAACCTTGCCGATACGAATATGAACCCTATGCAGGCAGAGTGCCGCAAGTTTGGTTCGAGGCTGCTGCGGCAGAACAAGACACGTTTAATCCGACCCGTTCGCGTAAGGCACAAACTGCTCAGACGAAAGACTAGACCTGACGTTAGGGGGCTTTACCCGCTACGCGTTTTGAATGCAGACCCGGATACCAAAGAGGTCACACCGTTTAATGAGATAAAAAAGGTAAGATCTTCAGGCAACACAAAAACAGAGGAACAGCAAATGAGAAATCTACTTTGGCCATTGATAGGAGCGCTGCTACTAGTTTTTTCGCACCACGCATGGGCGCACAACCACGAAAGCGAAAACGCTCAGGCTCCACTATTAGATCTAGATGAGTTGACCGCGGCATTCGGGTGGGACTTCGCCAGCGCCGAGATCCAGTCGCAAAAGGTTGCAGAGGGCTTGTACGTCCTGTTTGGGGTTGGTGGCAACATCGGTGTTTCTATTGGCGAGGACGGAGTTTTGATCGTGGACAATCAATTCCCTCAGGTAATGGAAAAAATAGAGGCAGCGATCGCAGATATTGGCGGCAAAAGCGTCGACTATGCGGTCAATACTCACTGGCATTTCGATCACGCCGAAGGCAATAACGCGCTCGGGCCGAAGGGAGCGACCCTCGTATCTCAGAGGAATGCTAGAAATGACATGGCCCGAGGCGGAATCGTCAACCTAGTTGTATCAAGATACGACCAACAACCCTATCCAAAGCAAGCGTTGCCCGTACTAACCTTCGATGATCGCATGCAAATACATTTCAACGACAATGAGATTGAAATGGCACATTTTTCTCCGGCACATACTAACGGCGACACGGCGGTGTTCTTTCGCAAGCAAAATGCCGTGCACTTGGGTGATGTGTTCAACAACACGGGTTATCCGTTTATAGACGTCGATAGCGGCGGCGACATCGACGGTATGATTACGTTCTGTGAGAGCACGCTCGCTGAAATGGGCCCTGACGCCATAATCATTCCCGGCCATGGGCCTGTGACTGATGCTGCGGCGCTGTCTAGATATATTTATATGTTAAAGACGATGCGTTCACGTATTGCTTCGATGATCGCCGAAGGCAAGACGCTGCAAGAGGTTATTGATGCGAAACCAACCGCCGATTTCGACGAGGTTTATGGTCCAGAGACAGCTTCACTTGGTTTCGTCAATCGTGTTTATGCGAGCCTATCTGCGCGGTAAGCCGAATCCGGACAGGACAGACTTGAGAACGCTTACGCAGCTAACATTCTGCACGNCNATCCTTTTNATAATCTTGGCATGCGGCCAAATTCCGCCGGCCACCGAGCAAGAAAAGGGCAGGGCGGCCTCTTTTGTNTGTCACTTTGCGACGGATCGACAAATGCTCGAGACGACCGTAGTGCTTACTGCAGAACAGCTTAATGCGACTCTAGTAGTTTTCGATTTTCGCCACAAAATGGTCGTTGAAAACATCACGGTGCCTGTGCGGCACGATAGTGGATATTGGATTTTTCGATCCCTGGCCGAAAGCGACGCGGTGGTTACTGCCCGCGAACACAAAATTCGTAAATCAAATCTCGTTTACGAAAGGAATACCGAAATAAAGATGGGCAGCACCCCAACTTTACAGCGCACGGATCAAGGCCACTGTCGGCAAGTTTGACTGAATCTCTTGGGGCTAGTTGTCATCCCGACCGCATGCCTGTGAAAATGGCTCTGACTAGGGGGCGTTGTCAGGATAGACCTATTCTAAATCCCGATTGACGGAGAAATATGGTGCACTGAGCGAGACTCGCACCTTGTAGCGCCGACTCTAATTCGCTAAAAAACAGAAAGTTACGATCTATTAATCCGATGAAGGAGAGGGGCAAGGAAACAACATTAATGGAATACTTATTTTGAACATCAAAAATCAAACAAATTTAGTAAGATCACTAATATCGTCAATTAAGTCCTCAATTTGCTCAGTATTTTTCAAAGGTTTCCCATCGTCATCAAACTTCATCTCGTTAGAAATTAGATTTCCCATTTCATGTTTATTGAGAACACTAAGACCAAGACTGATAAATTTCTTTGCCGCAGATTTCTGGTCATCATCAAGGCCATTTCTAAGCAAAATACGAAGATGTTTTTTAACATTCCCATATTTTGAGGAACTGGTTGCATAGCTATCTTTCCTATCTCGAACAGAAAACGGTAACCATTCTTCCACTGCGATTTAGAACAACTGAAACCCCATCAAATCCACGATATGTCGTTGTTTGTCTAGCTAAAGCTGCCGAATTCGGTAGCGTGATGTGTAGCATTGCGTGGCCCACCGAGGGCGAAAACCAAACAGCGATCAACGCCGCGGGTCTTACTCAACCGATACGGCCAAAACCTAGCAACAAGTTTATACAGCCTGGAATATCGGCGGCCGTGCCGTTACATACTCTGCGGTGGCTAAAGCGACGTTAGCGCCATCTCCCATCGCAATGACGATTTGTTTATAGGGAACTGTGGTTACATCGCCACAGGCGAAAATCCCATCCGCCGATGTCTCTCCCTTCTGATTTACCACGATTTCCCCAAACTTGTTGACCTCGACTTGTTCGGGCAAAAATTGTGAGTTGGGGATTAGACCGATTTGCACGAAAATCCCAGCAACGTTTAGATCTATTTTTGCTAGCGTTTCGCGATCGGCGTATCGCAGGCCGCTGACTTTTTCAGAGTTCGATAGAACCTCCAGACACTCCACATTGGTGAGAAGTTCGATGTTGCCTCTCTGCTTTGCTCGATCGACCAATATAGAGTCCGCTTTCAACGTAGGCATATACTCTAGGAGCGTGACCGATCTAGCGATAGCAGACAGGTCTAAAGCGGCTTCGACGCCAGAGTTTCCCCCGCCCACCACAGCGATATCTTTGTCCTTAAAAAATGGTCCGTCGCAATGAGGGCAGTACGCGACACCAGAACCGATGTGTTCTTTTTCTCCGGGAATATTTAACTCGCGCCAGTTTGCTCCAGTCGCAATGATTACCGCTGTAGCCTCAATCGTTTCGCCCGTACTAAGGGCGAGAGTTTTGATTGGGCCTGGCGTGATCGTTGTAACCGACAAGCCTTCTCTGATTTTCAGATTGTACTGACCTACATGCTCCTTTAAGTCATTGGTGAGTTTCGCGCCGGTGGTCGCTGGTATCGAGATCATGTTCTCAATACCCATCGTTTCTGCGACCTGGCCACCAAGTTTTTCACCTATAAGCACGATATCTAAGCCCTTTCTGGCGGTATAGATCGCTGCACTAATGGCCGCTGGGCCGCCGCCGACAATGGCAATGTCATATGCGGGCACGCATGTATTATCGTCGGGGTTGTTTTTTGTGGGAGGATAACGCTCTGTAAGTTGTCCCATCATCGTTGCGAGATTCAGTCGCCCAACGTGAAACAGTTCGCCGTTCAAAAAAACGGTCGGTACCCCTTGGATGCCAAGCGCTTGTACTTCGTCCTGAAAAAGACCTCCGTCCAGTGTTTCAGTCGACACTAGCTCGCTCAGCACCGAGAACTTGTTTAGCGTCTGAACGACCTCAGGGCAATTCTCACAATCCAGGCTCACATACGCTTTGAAAGAAAGGGGAACAGACAACCGGCTCAAGTATTGTTCAATTGAGTCGTCAAGCTTCAGGTCACCACCTGCTACCTGCAAGATCGCTAATATCAGGGAGTTGAACTCGTGTCCGCCGGGTATTCCCGAGAAGTATATTTCAGAGTTTTTGGTTCGCGCCTTTACCTGAAAGGTTAGGGGTCCGGCGCTTGGGTATTGCAGCTTTTCTTCTTCAACTATCAGCCGAGTAGACGTAGATGCTAAGTCATATAAAAATTCGCGAAGCTCGCTCTTCTTCCCGTGATCGCCAGTGTTTAACTTCAGCAGTACGTCCGTCTCGACCCGGAGCATGTAGGAGCGAACAGCCTCGAGCATCTCCGGTGACAGTAGTTTCGCCATTTAATCCCTCGATTGGCTTACGCGAAAGGCGTTTAAATCTTACCTACGAGGTCCAACGACGGTGCAAGGGTTTCTTCTCCTTCTTTCCATTTTGCTGGACAGACTTCATCGGGATGGGCGCGCACATATCTCGCTGCTTTGAGTTTTCTGATCAGGTCCTCGGCGTCTCTACCAATGCCTTCAGCCGTTAGCTCATAGGCTTGAATTACCCCATCTGGATCAACAATGAACGTTGCACGATTTGCTCTACCCTCATCAGGTCGCAACACTCCAAAGCTCTCGGATAAGGCGAAGAGATTATCGCTCATTAAAGCGTACTTTACTTTGTTAATGGTATCCGAGCTGTCCCACCAAGCCTTGTGGCAAAAATGGCTGTCGGTCGAGACACCGTAAACTTCGGCATCAAGACTTTGGATTTCATCATAATGGTCCGCGATATCTCCAAGTTCAGTAGGGCATACAAAGGTAAAGTCGGCAGGATAGAAAACGAAGATCGCCCATTTTCCCAGCACGTCCGATTTTGAGATCTTAAGAAATTCGCCGTCTTTAAATGAGTCCAGCGAGAATTCGGATATCTCGGTATTCATTAGGTTCATAGGTATTCCGTTCTATTACGTTTACTCCACCGTAACGTAAATCATTGCTATTTAGATTAATATTTGAATAGACCAATAGAAATGATAGGCAATGCCTATAAAAGCAAAGGCACGCTATGTGTTAGCCAATGCCAATAGCCGCAAATATTGCGTTTCTAATTGATAATTCCGCGCAGACTACGCGTTTGCGGTCAGTTTGACTGAGACCAACCTTGCGTTAGATCTATCTGAATTTGGAGAAAGCTCTATGGCAAGGCCGCGGAGGGCAAGGACTGCAGAAAATCTTATGGCTGTTTGTCTAGCCAGATCTCGGGCTTGCGAAGAATCTTTGAGCGCGGCCTTTAGCGAGCCGCTGGCTCCATCAACCATTAACCATTCTAGGAACCTCAATTCGTTATCATGGAGCCTGTGCTGGCATGGACAGTTGGCGACCAATGGATCATCGCCGCAGCGATCAAATTGACGAGACAAAACAAGAAAAGCGTCGAGCGCTTGATCAACGTTTAGCCTTTTATAGAACGGTTTGAGGGTCGTCTCTAGTGCATCGGGATCCCCTCGATCGATTTGCCACTGTCTAAGGCTAAAAATTGCTAGCTGAGCCCCTGTAGATATCTCGTTGATCGAGACATAACTCTCTGAATACTCGAACATTTTACCTCTCCCTTGAATTCCTAAATGATAATAATTACCATTTAGATTCGCAAGCGACGATCGGATTTTTATCAACTCAGGCGGGCTGTGGGAGTAAGGTGATGAAGTCAGATCCAGAGTTGCTAAAAACCATTGAAGCGATGGAACTAATAGATGCTTGGATTCCGAAAATGCTCTCCCAAATAGAACCGGACCTGGCCGAAAGATTTAACAATGCCCTCCTCAATATCGTGGTGCACAGATTGGTTAACGAAGAAGGGAACGACACTGCAGCCACTATTTTGTTTCGTTTGGCTGAAACCGTAGCCACGGGTGAGGTGTATAGCGCCGAAGCACCTGTGGAGTTGACGAGGCTAGATGGATAGGGCCGTACCCACTGAACGCGAAAAAATTTAGTCGCAATGACCGCCGAGAAAACTGCCTGTAAGTGGATTTCAAGTAGACCTAAGCATACGAATATATCTCTAAATACTGGATTAGCCGCCATATGCGATTAGCAATTTACTTTTTTACCGCCGTTTCCTGCCTATCGCTTCCTTTGCTTGCGCAGGGAGCAGTGGATGGGACTGGAACCGAATTAGATTGCCGTCCAGCGCCTGATCCATCAAGGATTGTGGTGGCAGGTGGATCGATCACAGAAATTCTCTTTATGCTTGGCGAAGACAACAAGATTGTCGCGGTGGATAGAACGTCTAACTATCCGGCAGAAGTTTCGCGATTTCCCGTCGTGGGATACGTAAGAGCATTGTCTGCGGAGGGTGTTCTATCTCTCGGACCTTCTCTGGTCCTTGGTGAAGACGATATGGGTCCTCACGAGGTGGTCAGCCAGCTAAAATTAACCGGGATCGAAATTCGTCGAGTGCCCGAGGAACACTCCGCGGTGGGAATTGTCGAGAAGATAATCTGTGTTGCTACGATATTAGGATATACCGACGATAAGATCGCCAAAATTAGGCAAGACTTCGATGATTCGGTGGAACAAATTGCCGCGCTAAATGATGAGGAAGCGACGGCTCCAAAACCACGGGTTGCCATTATCATGGCGCTTCGAGACGGTGTTCCATTTGCTGCGGGAAACGATACTTCGGCGGATGGGGTAATTAAAATGGCTGGTGCAGAGAACGTCTTTGCCAGCTTTGACGGGTGGAAGCCTGTCTCTCTCGAGGTAATGATCAGTTCCGATCCCTCATTTATCGTAATGCCTGAAAGGGGCATGGCCATGTCTGGCGGGAGAGACTCAGTGCTTTCCCATCCCTCAGTTAGGACAACTATCGCAGGTCAAAAGGGCAGGGTGATCGCGGTTGATGGTATGACTCTTTTGGGGTTCGGCCCTAGAACGCTTCAAGCAGCATTGGATTTGCAAAAAGAGTTCGATATCCCGTAGCGCGAGCCAATGACTAATTTCCGCAAAGATTCTCGGCCATGGATGTCAGACTTAGCCCAACTTAAGGTTTTTGGCCTCCTGGGCTGCGCGGTTGTTTGCTTATTAATTGGTCTGGCAAATGGCGCGATCGCAATCGATTTATCAGCGCTGGCCTACGGGACTTCATCCGATCTACAAAAAGTCGTATTCAGTGAAATTCGATCGCCCAGGGTTTTCTTAGCTGGTCTGGTCGGCGCAGCGCTAGCATTGTCAGGCGCAACGCTACAGGGTCTCTTTAGAAACCCGCTTGCTGATCCTGGACTAATAGGGGTGTCTTCAGGCGCCGCATTAGGTGCTGTTGCGATGATTGTTTGGGGTAGCCAAATGGATATCCCTAGTACAATTTTGCCCTATGCGCTGCCACTTGCTGCGGTTTTTGGGGCGTTTTTGGTCACCATATTTCTATTTTATTTTTCATCCTTTTTTGGCGGATTCAATATTCTCACGCTAATTCTCGTGGGTATCGCTGTAAACGCATTCGCGACAGTAGGGATAGGGCTATTTCAATTTTTGGCCGACGATGGCCAACTTCGGTCGCTCGTTTTTTGGACTATGGGCAGTTTCGGAAGAGCCTCGTGGGACGCTGTTATCCCTGCCAGCGTGCTGATGAGCGTTGGGGCCTTGGTCCTACTTTCACAAAAAAGGTCCTTGGATCTCGTGCAGTTAGGCGAGGCTGAGGCGCTTCACCTGGGTGTTGATGTTTTCTTAGTTAGGAAATTGGTAATTCTTGGCTCTGCAGTGGCGGTCGGTGCCGGAGTTGCACTGTCCGGCATTATAGGGTTCGTGGGCCTTGTCGTACCCCATTTAGTGAGGTTATTAATCGGCGCGCGTCACCAGTACTTGTTACCTGGCAGTGTCGGGTTGGGCGCGAGCATTATGATTGTTGCAGATTTGCTTTCGCGAACAATAATCATTCCTGCGGAATTGCCAGTGAGCCTTGTGACCAGCGCCATAGGCGCGCCGTTCTTTCTATACTTAATCTCACGATTGAGATCTTCATGAGTCTTGAGTGTAACGATGTTTCGCTTGAAATTGGCCAAAAACAACTTCTCTCGCATGTATCTGCAGACGTTCGCAGCGGCTCTTTAACGGTACTCATTGGCCCTAACGGTGCCGGCAAAAGCACTTTGTTAAAGGTGCTGGCAGGCGAGCTGGCTCCAAGCAATGGAGAGGTCCTGATTAATACCCAAAAAATCAGGGACCTTAAACTT
>PBTJ01000084.1 GCA_002726925.1 Gammaproteobacteria bacterium
AAACAGACACAGTTAAACAGACAGGGTTAAACAGACAGGGTTAAGTAGAAACCATGGCACATAAAAAAGCAGGCGGTAGTACCCGCAACGGGCGTGATTCGGAGTCGAAAAGGCTTGGCGTGAAGAAATTCGGCGGCCAACACGTGATCGCTGGGAACATCCTTGTGCGTCAACGGGGCACCAAGTTTCATCCTGGAGAAAATGTCGGGTGCGGACGAGATCATACGCTCTTTGCGAAGGCCGATGGCCACGTGGAGTTTACGGTGAAAGGTCATTTGCGCCGCAAAACCATCAACGTGGTACCGCTGGGGTAGTGGACAACGCGGTCACGAGTCTGGACTCGTCGCAGCGCCCTCGATATCGGCGGCAACAACGAGTAAGAAACCCCGCAGATGCGGGGTTTTTTGTATCTGCACAGAACTGTGTGGGACCCGATGCGTCACCAAATGGTTTGATGACTCGGTATGATCGCGACGAACCAATCCAAAACACTGAGCGGTTCCCGATTAAGGTGACCTATGCAATTTATCGATGAAGCAAGTATTCGGGTGCAAGCCGGCAAGGGCGGCAATGGCTGCCTGAGTTTCCGTCGCGAAAAATATGTTGAGCGCGGTGGCCCTGATGGCGGCAACGGCGGCGTAGGCGGCAATGTGTTTCTGGTCGCGGATGAAGCGCTAAATACCCTCATCGATTTTCGTTATCAACCCGCGTATCAGGCACGCAACGGCCATGGTGGCGGCAGCCGCAACAAAACCGGTGCTGGCGGGGAAGATATATACGTCAAGGTGCCTATGGGTACTACGGTAGTAGACGAAGAAACCCAAGAAGTGCTCGGAGATCTTAGTGCGTCTGAGCAAGTATTGCTGGTGGCGGAGGGTGGCGCGCGCGGGCTGGGCAATGCCACGTTCAAATCCAGCACGAATCGGACACCGCGTAAAACTACGCCTGGCAAGCTTGGTGACATTCGTCGCTTACGACTGCAGCTCAAGCTGTTGGCGGATGTTGGATTGTTGGGGCTGCCGAACGCGGGCAAGTCCACGTTAATCGGTCAGGTGTCCGCCGCAAATCCGAAAGTGGCAGATTACCCATTCACGACCCTTGCGCCGAGTTTGGGCGTGGTGCGTATCGCTGCAGACGCGAGTTTTGTAATGGCAGATATTCCCGGACTGATTGTTGGTGCTGCCCAAGGAGCGGGCCTTGGGGCACAGTTTTTGCGGCATTTGTCGCGCACCAAGGTATTGCTGCACTTGGTCGATGTCGCACCAGAGGATCAAAGCGATCCCATCGACAATGCCTTGGCGATTGAGCAGGAACTTGCCGAGTACAGCGAAGCACTGATGGAGCGACCCATTTGGATTGGGCTTTCTAAGGTAGATCAGGTGGACGAAGACACCCTCGACAATATGCTTGAGCAAATGGCGGAAACCTTCCCTGAACGACCTATTTACGCGCTATCGGCCCTAGGAGACATCGGTTTAACTGCGTTGACGCGAGATCTCATGCAGTTTTTACAGGATCAGCAGCAGGTCGCCTTGGATGATGCCGACGTTGCGTCTTATCTTGCTGAGTTAGAGCGGCGCATCAGTGACGATGTGTATCTACACTCCCAGCGTATGCGAGCGAAACGGCAGGGTGATGGCGATGATAAGATCGATGATATCGATGATGATCTGTCGGGGGACGGGGACGAGCCGGAAACGGAGGTGATCTATGTCCGTGAATGAATCCATGCTCCATCGCTCGGATATCGCCCAAGCCAAACGTATTGTTGTGAAAGTGGGCAGTTCCCTGCTAACCAGCTTAGAAAATGGCCTAGCTCGACGAGAGATCGGGCAATATTGCCGAGAGATTGCCCTGCTTATGGCCGCGGGTCGAGAGGTGATACTGGTTTCCTCAGGGTCTATCGCTGAGGGCTGCAAGCGGCTGGGTTGGAGCAGCCGACCCGAGGAGGTGCATCGGCTTCAGGCTGCTGCTGCCGTCGGGCAGATTGGTCTGATGCAGGCCTACGAAGAAGCGCTTCAAGCACACGGCTGTGGCTCGGCGATGATTCTGCTGACCCATGATGATCTAGCCGACCGCCAGCGCTATCTCAATGCCCGGGCGACACTCAAAACCCTTACCGATATGTCAGTCGTTCCCATCATCAATGAGAACGATACTGTCGCAACCGACGAGATCCGTTTTGGCGATAACGACACGTTGGGTGCGCTGGTCGCCAATTTAATCGAAGCTGACCTGCTGGTTATTTTAACCGATGTGCAGGGTTTGCTGAGCGCAGATCCGCGCGTTGACGCAACCGCCGAGCGTGTCGAGTCAGCGCTTGCGACCGATGAGACGCTCACAAACTTGGTCGGTGAGGGAGCCGGCACCATGGGCAGCGGCGGCATGGTGACTAAGCTAAAGGCCGCTCGCCTCGCTGCCCGCTCTGGGGCGCATACCCTGATTGCCTCAGGTGAGGAGCCGCAAATCTTGACGCGGTTACTCGACGGCGAAAATCTGGGTACCTGGTTGCCGGCAGAGGTGTCGCCGATGACCGCGCGTAAGCGTTGGATTGCGGGTCAACTTCGGGCGAAGGGCGATATTGTTATCGATAATGGCGCTGTGCATGCCCTCCGACAGCATGGGGTTAGCCTGCTCGCCGCCGGTATTCTGAGTGTGCGTGGCGACTTTCGTCGAGGTGATGTCGTGCGCTGTTTGGACCAAAACAACGAAATCGTTGCGCAAGGTCTGAGCAACTACGGCGTCTCCGAGGTGGAGGCGATTAAGGGACTAGCAAGCGGCGCATATCGTCAAGCCATTGGCTACGCCGCTGAAGAAGAGGTAGTGCACCGAGATAATTTGGTGCTGATCTGATTAAGCCACTCTATTTCACATCGAGTGGCATGCGCCTAAGTCCGAGAACTCATGACGCCGCCCTAAGAAGCACTAGGCAGTAAGCGATTTTACACGCTTGTTCAGTCGAGACTTCTGTCGGGCCGCCTGATTCTTGTGCATGATGCCCTTGGAGACCATTTTGTCTATGATCGGCACCGCCTGAGATAACGCAGTCCCCGCAGCTTCAGAGTCGTTGGCCTCTACGGCGCCGTGGACTCGCTTGATGTAGGTGCGAACCATGGATCGTTGACTCGCGTTTTGCGCTCGGCGCTTCTCAGATTGCTTGGCGCGCTTGCGTGCCTGTGGACTGTTAGCCAAGGTAGCTCCTCTCGGGGACCTAAAAAATGAGGCGGGAATATGCCGCCGTGCTGTGAAGATGTCAACTGCGAAGTGGCTGGGTTCTAGCAAGAGCGCTTGTAAGGCTTCGCAAGCGCCGCCAGAGGAAGGGTAAATCGACGATCAAATGACCAAGGCTGGGGCGCGCGACCCGGCAGATGCAGCACAAGCACCGCTGAATCGCCGCGCTGGAACCGTGGCCAGCATGACCTTGTTGTCGCGTATCAGCGGACTGGTGCGCGACGTCGTTCTAGCCTATCTGTTCGGTGCATCTGCGGCCGCGGATCTTTTTTTCGTTGCTTTTCGTATCCCCAATTTTTTTCGTCGTCTGTTTGCAGAAGGCGCGTTCAACCAGGCCTTCGTGCCGGTATTGATGGAATATACAGCCAAGGGCCATGAGGAACTGCGCCTCTTTTTAGCCCAGCTATCTGGCGTTTTCGCCCTAATCCTGACTCTCGTTGTCATCGCTGGTTTGGCGCTTGCAGGGCCCCTAGCGGCAATCTTTGCGCCGGGATTTCTCGATCAACCAGCGCGTTTTGCTCAATTAACCGAACTAGTGCGCATCACCTTCCCCTACTTGGGGCTTATCTCGCTAACCGCCTATGCCGGAGCTCTGCAGAACGCCCATGGGCGATTTGCCTTGCCGGCATTTACACCGGTTATGCTCAATGTCTGTCTGACCCTGGCAGCGATACTTGCCCTTGTTGGTCAACTGGATAGCCCGCCCATCGTCATTTTGGCGTGGGGGGTGCTCGTTGCAGGCATTGTGCAATGGCTGATGCAGTTGCCTTCGTTGGCGCGCCTACACCTGTTGCCCAAACCCATAATCGCGACCAGCCACCCGGGGATAAAGCAGCTAGGACGCTTGCTGGTGCCCGCTATATTTTCGGCCTCCGTCGGGCAGATTAATGCCTTGGTTAACACCATGATTGCTTCGATGTTGGCCACCGGCAGTATCGCATGGCTTTATTACGCGGATCGGCTGTTAGAACTACCTGTAGGGCTTATCGCGGTCGCGCTTGGCACGGTGATGTTGCCCCACCTGTCTCGGCTGGTGACCGAGGGCGATGCAGTTGGCTTTCTGCGCACGGTGAACTGGGGGTTCGGTTTGGGCCTGATGCTAGGGCTGCCTGCAGCGGTTGCCCTGTATCTGCTCGCAGAGCCATTGCTGGCATTTTTGTATATGAGTTTCGCTGGCAGCGCCATGACCGCCTACGACATCGAAATGGCAGGCCTCGCCTTGCAGATGTTCGCCATCGCGTTACCCGGGTTCGTGCTGGTGAAGGTGCTGGCGCCGGCATTTTTTGCCTATCAGGACACCCAAACCCCGTTTCGTTATGCCGTTGTTGCCGTGGTCGTCAATCTCATTGGTAGCTTGGCAACTTTTCAGTCTCTTGGGCATGTGGGTCTGGCGCTGGCCACGGCGCTGTCAGCGTGGACGCATGCAGGATTGCTTTACTACGGCTTATACCGCCGCGGCCGGATTCGCTTTGACGCCACATTGGTTTTCGTGATGCTCCGAACCGTATTGGCCTGTGGTGGTTTAGCCGCAGGACTGGTCTTCAGCATGATTTGGCTGAATGGCGCAGAACTGACCACACAGCAGTGGTTGGCGTTGCCAAGTGTCGAGCGTGGTGTCCAGGTCGCGCTCGTCTGTGTGGTGGGGCTGGCTGGTTATTTGGCGATACTGCTGTTGCTGGGGGTACGTCCTCGCCACTTTTTGCATGCGCCGCAACACTCAGCTTCATACCCCTCCAACGACCCTTCCCCATAGTGTCGTTGGTTTCGGCGATGACGAAGGCAGTGTGCTTGCCAACTGACTATTAACAGACCATGGGCCTATAATCGGCTATGGAAATCATCAACGGACTGCATAATCTGCGCCCTCGGCATCATGGCTGCGTGCTCACTATCGGAAATTTCGATGGCGTTCATCGCGGCCATCGTCAGCTGATTGATGCGCTGTGCGATCAAGCCAACGCGTTGGGTGTGCCGAGTATGCTGATGACCTTCGAGCCCCAGCCGCGAGAATTTTTTGCCGGCACCAAGCTGCCAGCGCGCCTAACTCGCTTCCGTGAAAAAGTTTATTTGCTCAGCCAGACGCCGCTTGATCGGCTGCTTTGTCTGCCCTTTAACGAACGCACGGCGAATATCGAAGCGCAGTGGTTTGCCAAGGACTTCATGGTGGATCACGTCGGTGCGAAACATGTGGTCATTGGCGATGATTTTCGTTTCGGACGCGGTCGCGAGGGCGACTTTGCCTTATTTGAAAAGTACGGCAAGACCCACGGCTATCGCGTCAGCGCCATGTCCACCCTGTTGCAAGGTCAAGCGCGGGTCAGCAGTACGCTGATTCGAGATACGTTGGCATCTGGCGGCTTCAAGGAAGCAACAAAGCTGCTAGGCCACGAGTACTTCATCATGGGGCGGGTGGTATATGGCCGCCAGCTTGGTCGACAGTTGGATGTACCCACCGCAAATATACGGTTGCAGCGCTATCGCGCCGCCCTTGAGGGTGTTTATTGCGTAACCGTTGAGGGCATCGGTGATGACGTACACCAAGGCATTGCGAATATTGGAGTCAGGCCAACTGTCGACGGTAAGGAGCCGCTGTTGGAGGTGCATGTCTTTGACTACGCAGGCAACCTCTATGGCGATCTAATCAAGGTCACGTTCAAGCAAAAACTCCGTGATGAGCAAGCCTTTGAATCCATTGATGCACTGAAATCACAGATCGCCCAAGACATTGGACAAGCCCGGAATTACTTCGGCACGCAGAGCTGACGAAGACCTTATGACTCTTTCCACACCCACAAGTGAAGAGGCCTCGGAGCTGACCGCCTTAGACCCCTGGCGGTGGCGCTGGCTCGTACTGGTGTTTTGTGTCTTTGCTGCTGATCAGGTCACGAAGTGGATCGTCGTCACTGAGCTTTTTTACGGTGAGCGTATTCAGGTGCTGTCTTTTTTTGCATGGGTGCGATGGCATAATTCGGGAGCGGCATTTTCCTTCTTAGCAGACGCGGGGGGCTGGCAGCGCTGGTTTTTCTTGTTGATTGGGTTCGCTTTTTGCGCCTACGTTATGCGAGAACTCTCCCGTCTCACCAGGGCCGAGCGCTGGATGGGCTTGGTCTATGGTTTGATCATGGGTGGTGCCCTAGGCAATCTCTACGACCGCGCGATCGAAGGGTATGTTGTCGACTTTATTCTGGTGCATTACCAGCAGCACTTCTTCCCCGCGTTCAATGTTGCCGATTCAGCGCTGTTTTGCGGCGTGGCACTTTGGCTTGTTCTGATGATTCGGGAGAGTCGCTCGACTCAAGCCAATTAGAGCCATGAGCCAAGGGCACGCTCTGGGTTAAGTTTCGGCGCGCTCGCCATCTTGCATTCAACCTAAAACGCCGCAGACTGCCGCTCTGTACGCAACGGAGTCCGACGCCTTATGCCCGACCTGATCGCCTCTTCTGATGGAACCAAGCAAAAGATCCAGATGGGTTCTCGTATCAGCCTGCATTTCGCACTGTTAATGCCTAGCGGCGAAGAAATCGATACCACACGCCGTGGCAAGCCAGCCGAGCTGACCCTCGGGGATGGGAATTTGCTGCCGGGCTTTGAAACTGCGCTGGTGGGGTTGAGTGCTGGTGATGATGCGCAACTGATCGTGCCCGCGGAACAAGCATTTGGCGAGCGCGTAGAGGCCAATGTGCGCCTTCTGGCCAAGACGTTGTTCGCCGATTTCACCAGCGAAGAACCTCTAGAGCCCGGATTAGTCGTGTCGTTTCAAGCCCCGGACGGTGAACTGCCCGGGGTCGTGAAGGCGGTATATGAAGACACGGTTCAGGTGGATTTTAATCATCCGCTCAGCGGTAGCGATATTACCTTTGACGTTTCCATTCTATCCGTGGAATCACCGCTGGCCGAGGACGCAGCCCAATAGGCGCTTAGCTTAAGTGCACGAGCCTCACTTCAGCATCCCTTGGTATTGTTTCGACTGATGTAGCTGCGGCCAGACGCATTGATGATGACATCGCGGCGCAGCGTCTCATCATCCACTACGCACAAGGTGAAACGACCGTTTTGCCAATGGGTCATACCGCTGGGCAAAAAGTCGACGCGGCCTTTGCCGCGAAAGCCCTGCCAGTTCAGTACCGCCCCGCGGCTGTCCGCCGGCTGATACAGCGCCACCTCATCGCCGGAGCTAGGTTCTTGGTCGTCGTCTTGGTCAATGACTACCTGTACACCGTGTTGCCAGCTACCGCCGATGTGGCAGGGAATATCGAGCGGTTTAAAGGTCTCGGAGCTCGCTGCAGCGCCGCACAGGAAGACTCGCTTGTCGTGAGCTATTGCCATAGTCCTTGCCTGCTTGATTAACGAGCGCAGAGCACTGGCGCGTTGCTCTAAGTTAAGTGTTGGATCGACTCGCTGCAGGCTTGGAATCATCAACGCGGTAAACAGTGCGAGCAAACTCGTGGTGATTAGCGCTTCGATTAGCGTGAAACCGGTTTTTGTGGCGTGGGCTAGCAGGTGAGGATTCCGGGAAGATAAAGCGAGCATCGTATTGGCACAGCACCGAAAGTTGTACTGGCTCCAGCATAAGACGTTCGTCAAACCAGCAGGCTCAAGCTGGCGTAAGCCGCGGCCTAAAGTATTGCCAGCAGGCGTTTATTCGCCTGCTAACAAATCGACGTTAATCAACCGCGTTAGTCAATAAAGGGTAAGAAGCTAAAAATGCTGCGCTTCTTCCTTTCTGCGGGACGAATCCCAGATGACTGCGATTGCTCGTCGCCAGCTTTTGGCGCTGCGGCATTGTCTGGGTATTCGACCGTAATCGGTGGCGGTGTATCCGGTCGATCCAACAGTCCCATGGTCATGATGTTGGTCCAAGAACGATCTCGGTTGCGAATGCGCTCTTCCAGCACGAGGTTGCCGTTGGCATCAAACTCCGGGTAGTCCGGATGATTCAGTGCCAACACGCGCAAGGAACGATTTGCTTCATCGGTGCGACCAAGCTTGTAGTAGGCCTCGACCATTACCGACAACGCGTCGGCTCGAGCGGCAGTGTCAGGATAGTTGTCGATGACATAAATGCCGCGATTGGCGGCGGCAATAAAGGCACCCCGTCGCAAGTAGTAATCTGCAGCAAAAATCTCCGACCGCGCCAGCAATTCTCGCAGCTGCAGCATGCGCTGGCGGGCGTCCGAAGCATATTGAGAATTAGGAAATTCGTTTAACAGCACGGCAAGCTCAGAGTAAGACTCGCGCAGCGGCGCCATATCGCGGCTGGCTGGCTCGGCGGAAAATAGCCGGTCTAACAAACCGTCTTCAAATTTGTATGCGGACAGTCCTTTTAGATAAAAAGCGTAATCAACATTAGGATGGGTTGGGTGTAGGCGAATAAAACGATCTGCATTGGCGCGCGCGCTCTCCATGTCTTGGGTCAAATAGTGCGCATAAATCAGTTCTAGTTGCGCCTGTTCGGCAAACCGACCAAAGGGAAAACGTGCCTCCAATAACTCCAGTTGCTCGATGGCTACCGAGAAATTCGAGCTGCGTAGTGCACGCTGTGCTTGGCTGTATACGCGCTCCTCAGTCGTTTCAATGGCCTCGATGTCCGCGTCGTCATCGTCTTTGCCGAAAAAAGGAATGCTGCTGCAGCCGCTGGCGATAACGCTTAGGAGCACGAGGGCCGCTAAAGGCATCGAAGGTTTCCGACTCTGCTTAAGCACTGGATAGCGCAGGAGGTGCCACGAGTGGGCGTTGAAGTGGAACAAGGTAGAGCCTCTCTGCTTGGGAAAATGACAATGCGCGACGGCGCACAATAGACCTCTGCCCGTGGAGCAGTGTGTGACCGACGAAGTCGCTATTCTTACCAAATTCGGTAGGGTTGCAACCGTTATGAGTGATCAAGAGACGTCGAGCATTCACGAAGAAGTCAATATTCCAGCTGCGCTGGCAGGCGAGCGCGTCGATAAGGCCGCTGCTGCGCTGTTGTCTGACTATTCCCGCGCCGAACTGACTCGTTGGCTGGGAGAGGGTGCCCTCACCATCGATGGTCACGTAGTGAAACCCAAACACAAAGTTTTTGGTGGCGAGCGATTGGCGCTCAATGCCAAGCGCCTCAATCGGGAAAACTGGCATGGCGCCCAAGACATCGCGCTGGAAGTGCTGTTTGAAGACGAGGACATGCTCGTGGTGAACAAGCCCGCAGGCCTTGTGGTGCATCCGGGCGCAGGCAATGCGGACGGTACACTGGTCAATGCCCTGCTGCACCATCGCCCGAGTCTCAACCAGCTGGCGCGCGCGGGTATCGTGCACCGATTAGACAAAGACACCAGCGGCATCATGGTAGTGGCGGCAAGTCCGCCGGCCTACCAGCGGCTGGTGCACGCGATCAGCGAGCGCTTAGTGCGTCGGCGTTACGTCGCCGTTTGTGAAGGTGTCATGGTGGCGGGACAGGATATTGATCAAGCCATCGGCCGGGACCCCAAACTGCGCACCCGCCAAGCGGTGCGTGAAGACGGTAAACCCGCCCAGACCCAGGTTCGTGTGCGCGAGAGATATCGCGCTCACAGCGCTGTTGACCTCACGCTAGGCAGCGGACGAACCCACCAAATACGTGTGCATATGCAGAGTATTGGTCATGCCTTGGTGGGGGATACCACTTATGGCTGCCGACGCATCGTACCGCGTGGGGCGAGCACTGAGACCGTGGCGATGCTGCAGCAATACCCGCGTCAGGCGCTCCACGCGTTTAAGCTGGATTTTCGCCATCCGCTGAGTGACCAAGCGCTGCATTT
>PBTJ01000085.1 GCA_002726925.1 Gammaproteobacteria bacterium
TTTGGGGTGTCGCCAAGCGGTAAGGCACCGGGTTTTGATCCCGGCATGCGCAGGTTCGAATCCTGCCACCCCAGCCACTTTTTAAAGGCTCGTCGAATGGGTTTCGGCACTTCGAAAGATGCAGAGTTTCCAATAGACCTTGTATTCCGATAATCCTTGGGGGGATCGTGAATGGCTAATCTCATGTTGTTTTCTGGGGGCTCCAACGAGGCGCTGGCACAGCGTGTTGCGCAGCAGCTTCACCTTAGCCTTGGCAATATCGATGTGGGTCGCTTCAGCGATGGCGAGGTGACGGTAGAAGTGCACGAGAATGTGCGCGGCAAAGACGTCTTCTTGATGCAATCTACTTGCGCGCCCACCAACGACAACATCATGGAATTGCTCATTATGGCGGACGCGATGCACCGCGCTTCGGCTCAGCGCGTCACCGCAGTGGTTCCCTACTACGGCTACGCACGACAAGATCGCCGCCCACGCTCAGCGCGAGTAGCCATTAGCGCCAAAGTGGTCGCAGATATGATCAGCACCGTCGGCATCGACCGCATTCTTACCGTCGACCTACACGCAGACCAAATACAGGGGTTCTTTAATATTCCCGTGGACAACATTTACGGTTCCCCGGTCTTGGTCGATCACATTCTGGCCCAGCGCTATGAAAACCCTATCGTCGTATCGCCGGATGTGGGTGGTGTGGTACGCGCCAGAGCGATTGCAAAACAGATAGATGACCTAGATCTGGCGATAATCGATAAGCGTCGTCCTCAAGCCAATGTCACCAAGGTGATGAACGTGATTGGTGACGTCAAGGGTAGGACCTGCATTATGGTCGACGACATTGTCGATACCGCAGGCACGCTTTGCACGGCTGCCGAAGCGCTGAAAGAAGAAGGGGCGGCGGCAGTGGTGTGCTATATCACCCACGCTGTTTTTTCAGGTCCCGCGATTGAACGCATCGCAAATTCTGAGATTGATCGAATGGTGGTCACGGATACGATTCCACTGGCCGAGGCTGCAAATGCTTGCGAAAAAATCCATCAGCTAAGCTTGGATCGTCTGCTGGCGGAATCCATCAGACGCGTAAGCAACGAAGAATCCATCAGCGCGATGTTCCGCTAGGCAGGTCGCGCTGTTGGGTAAGGGTTTCCGCACTGGTCGCAAGTGCGGGGAACATAACATTACATTGGAGAAACCTTATGTCAGACACTATTGAACTGACTGCTGAACTCCGAACGACGGTAGGGAAGGGTGCGAGCCGCCGCCTACGACGTTTGGAAGACAAAGTGCCCGCCATCATCTATGGCGGTGAAGGGGATGCTGTCATGCTGTCCCTGTCTGCTAACGAATTGTCCAAGGCCATGCAGATAGAGGCGTTTTACTCTCAAGTCTTGAACGTATCCATCGAAGGTAAGTCTGAGCAGGCTGTGGTTCGAGACTTGCAGCGCAACCCCGCCGATGAGCGTGTACAGCACATTGATTTTCAACGCGTTCGGGCAAATGTGGCGATTACCGTCAGCGTGCCACTTCACTTCATTAACGAAGACAGTTGTGTTGGCGTGAAGATGCAGGGCGGGACATTGACGCGCACGCTCACCGAGGTAGAAATTTCTTGTTTGCCCGCTAACTTGCCTGAATACATCGAGGTAGACATGGCCGAGATCGAAAGCGGCACCTCTGTGCATTTGAGCGATCTGTCCATCGGCGAAGGCGTCAGCATCTTGGCTCTAGCGCTTGGCGAAGATCGCGACATTCCTGTGGCGAGCGTCACAGCGAAGCGTGGTGGTGCTGAGGACACAGAGTCAGAGGATGGCGCGACCGAAGAAGCGCCTTCAGCAGATGATGCCGCGGATGAAGCCTCCGAGGGCTAGCATGGCGGATCGCCAGTGCCGACTGTACTGAAGCTGATTGCGGGCTTGGGCAACCCCGGCCCGCAATACGCTCACACGCGACACAATGTTGGCGCTGACTGGGTGCGTGAGCTTGCCCGAGCGTTCCAAATTCCCTTGACGCTCGACACCAAATTCAAAGCCGAAATCGGTCGGGGGAGCGTGCTGGGTCGCGACGTGCGTTTGCTCATTCCTGTGACCTATATGAACCACAGCGGCGACGCGATTGGCGCCGTTGCGCACTTTTACAAGTGGTCGCCAGAACAGATTTTAGTCGCCCACGACGAGGTGGCGTTTGCGCCGGGCACGGTCAGGCTAAAAAATGGTGGCGGCGAGAACGGTCATAATGGCCTAAAAAGCGTGCGCGCTCGGCTTGCCAACCAAGATGGCTACAATCGATTGCGCATCGGTGTTGGCCACCCCGGCAATAAAAGCCAAGTGAATTACTACCTAACCCAACAAACACCGACCCAAGATGAACGTGCGAGCGTCGCGGCGGCAGGGCAGCTGCCTGACGATATTTTGCGCGATATGCTGGCGGGCAATTGGCAGAGTGCGATGACCGCATTACACACACCGGAAAAACACGAGGCCCCGTCCGTCGCTAACGACGCCGTAACGACCGGCCCAATCGACCAACAACAAAACTCAGGGGAAAGCGATGGGATTTAACTGCGGCATTGTCGGTCTACCGAATGTGGGTAAATCAACGTTGTTCAACGCGCTAACGCAGGCCGGTATCGACGCCGAGAATTTTCCATTTTGTACCATCGATCCCAACACTGGTGTGGTGCCGGTGCCTGATCCTCGGCTTGCTCAACTCAGCGACATTGTGAATCCGCAAAAAGTGATTCCTGCCAGCATGGAGTTTGTAGACATCGCCGGACTGGTAGCGGGTGCCTCCAAAGGTGAGGGCCTGGGCAATCAGTTTCTTGCCCACATTCGTGAAACGCAGGCCATCGCCCATGTCGTGCGCTGCTTTGAAGACGACAACGTCATTCATGTGTCCAACAAAGTGTCACCAGCCGACGATATTGAAATCATCAACACCGAACTTGCCTTGGCCGATCTAGAGTCGCTGCAAAAAGGTATGGACCGACTCAGTCGGGTCGCCAATGCGGGCGACAAAGACGCCAAAGCAAAACTCCTCTTGCTTGAGCGCGTCGGGGCGGCGCTAGAAGAGGGCGATCCGGTGCGCAGTATCGATTTTAGCGTGGAAGAAAAACGTGCTCTGCACGAATTCCATTTCATCACCGGCAAGCCTGTGCTGTACATCGCCAACGTTGCTGAAGACGGTCTGCAGGACAACCCATTGGTTGATGTGGTGCAGGAAATCGCCAGCGCTGAAGGTGCCGAGTTGGTCGTGGTAAGCAACAAAATTGAATCTGAGCTGGCCGAGCTGGAGGACGCAGAGCGAGCGGAATTCTTGCAAGAGCTAAATCTGTCGGAGCCCGGCCTGCATCGAGTCATTCGAGCAGGCTACAAGCTGCTTGGGCTTCAGCAATATTTTACCGCTGGGCCGTCGGAAGTCCGAGCGTGGACAATTCCTGTCGGAGCTAAGGCTCCTCAGGGTGCTGGGGTCATCCATACTGACTTTGAGAAAGGCTTTATTCGTGCCGAAGTCATTGGCTTCGAAGACTATGTGGGCCTCGGCGGTGAAGCCGGCGCAAAGGATGCGGGCCGCTGGCGCCTCGAGGGTAAGGAATACGAGTTGCAGGACGGCGACGTCGTACACTTTCGTTTTAACGTTTAGCGGTTTTCGTCATTCGCCCTGCGAGGACGGAAATCCGTGCACAAAAAAGGCGTCGCCGTTGCCGGGACGCCTTTTTGTTTGCTAGCCGCTATCATCGTCGCCTTGTGCTAGCTAGCTGCTTTGCGTTCTCGCACCTCTTGAATGACCTGATCTGCCACATTGGTTGGGCACGGTGCGTAGTGAGAGAACTCCATGGAGAACTGGCCGCGGCCAGATGTCATGGTGCGTAAGTCGCCGATGTAGCCAAACATCTCTGCCAGCGCCACGTCTGCTTTCACGCGCACACCGGTCAAGCCTGGCTCCTGCGACTTGATCATGCCGCGACGTCGGTTGAGGTCACCGATCACATCACCCACATGGTCGTCTGGCGTGAATACATCGACTTTCATCACCGGCTCTAGCAGCTGCGGCTTGGCCTTAGGGATCGACTGACGGTACGCGGCCTTGGCTGCAAGTTCGTAGGCGATAGCCGATGAGTCAACGGCGTGGAAACCGC
Source organism: Gammaproteobacteria bacterium (assembly GCA_002726925.1). Taxonomy (GTDB): domain Bacteria; phylum Pseudomonadota; class Gammaproteobacteria; order Pseudomonadales; family Azotimanducaceae; genus UBA4421. The sequence goes on from PBTJ01000085.1 coordinate 4,133, forward strand.
CGTCGGTCAGCGTGACTTTGACATCGAGCAGTGGGAAGCCGGCCAACGTGCCCTCTTCCATGCTGACACCAAACGCCTTCTCGACAGCAGGCCAGAATTCGCGGGGTACGTTACCGCCAGTGACCTTGGACTCAAACTCGTAACCGCTACCAACTTCGCCGGGTTCGATCATATAGTCGATCTTCGCGAATTGGCCTGATCCACCGGTTTGCTTCTTGTGCGTATAGGTGTCTTCAACAAGCTGGGTGATGGTTTCGCGATAGGCAACCTGTGGCTTGCCCACATCGACTTCAATGCCGTGGGTACGCTTGAGGATGTCCACCTTAATGTCGAGATGCAGCTCGCCCATTCCCTTCATGATGGTCTCGCCAGATTCTTCATCGGTTTCCACGTAAAAAGACGGGTCTTCTTGAATCATCTTAGACAACGCAATACCCATTTTCTCTGCGCCGGCCTTGTCGCGAGGTGCAATGGCCACGGAGATCACGGGATCTGGGAACACCATGGGCTCCAATGTGGCTGGATTGTTTTGATCGCACAGCGTGTGACCGGTCTGGGTATTCTTCATGCCCAGCAGCGCAACGATGTCGCCAGCCTGCGCCATGTCCAGCTCTTCGCGAGAGTCGGCGTGCATTTCTACAATGCGGCCAATACGCTCGGTTTTGCCCGTGTAGGTGTTGAGCACGGTGTCGCCCTTGTTCAAGGTACCAGAATAAATCCGCGTAAAAGTTAGCGCACCGTAGCGGTCGTCCATAATTTTGAACGCCAACGCGCGCAGCGGGGCGGCAGGATCAACTGTTGCAACCGCACCGGTTTCGTTGCCTTCCATATCGACCTCAGGCTGAGGGTCTACCTCAGTTGGATTAGGCAGGTAATCTACAACCGCGTTTAGCACGATTTGAATGCCTTTATTCTTGAAAGCCGAACCACAAAAGGTGGGGAAGAAATCGAGCGCAATAGTACCCTTGCGAATACAGCGCTTCAGATCTTCAACCGAAGGCTCGGTGCCTTCTAAATAGGCTTCCATCAGGTCGTCGTCCTGCTCCAACGCCGTTTCCACCATCTTCTCGCGGTACTCTGCAGCTTTTTCCTGCAGGTCAGCGGGGATCTCAGTGACGTTATAAGCCTCTGGGTTGTTGGAATCGTCCCATACCCATGCTTCCATATTCATTAGATCGACCACGCCAGAGAAATCATCCTCTTCGCCAATCGGCAGTGTCATCACCAACGGGTTCGCCCCCAGAACCTTCTCGACTTGTTCGACAACGCGATAGAAGTCAGCGCCCAAGCGATCGAGTTTGTTAACGAAGATCAGGCGTGCCACTTCCGACTCGTTTGCATAGCGCCAGTTGGTTTCTGACTGAGGCTCAACGCCGCCTGAGCCACAAAAAACGCCAACACCGCCGTCTAGTACCTTCAATGATCGGTAGACTTCAATGGTGAAATCCACGTGTCCGGGGGTATCGATAATGTTTAAGCGGTGGTCTGCCCAGGTGCAGCTGGTCGCAGCGGATTGAATCGTAATGCCGCGTTCCTGTTCCTGCTCCATGAAGTCGGTGGTAGCCGCGCCATCGTGAACTTCGCCAATTTTATGGATTTTGCCTGTCAGCTTGAGAATACGTTCCGTTGTGGTGGTTTTCCCCGCATCGACGTGGGCGAAGATGCCGATATTGCGATAGCGTGTCAGGTCTTTCATCAGTTCTCTCTATCTTGGTGGGTGGCAGACAATTGCCTCAAAAAATCTAACGGGAATATTTGTAACCCATTGAATAATAAGGTAAATAAATTTAGGCCGAATTAGCGATGGCGCAGAATACCACCGAATAAACGAAAGCTCACGCGAATTGTGGGCACGACAGGATGACCCGCTGGTTACAGGGCGATGTCTGCATACACTGGTGCGTGATCCGATGCGGTCAGTTCGTCGATTTTGCGCCGATAGTCACGGTCAATGACGATCTCTTCGGTCAGCTCGATCAGCCCGCGAGTGGCAAGAATAAAGTCGATTCTCAGCCCGTGTTTGCGATGAAAGGCACCGCCGCGATAGTCCCACCAAGAAAATTCCTGTACGTCTGGATACTTGTGTCGAAACAGGTCCGTCAGGCCAGTGTCCATTAACGCTTGTAGGCGACCGCGTTCTTCCTTGGTGTAGAAGATCGAGCCTTCACCGGCTTCTCCGCGCCATCCATCAATCGGCTCAGGCACGATATTAAAGTCACCGCAGATAATACGATGCGCCGGTTCTTGGTCAGCTTGCTGCCACTGCTGGGTTAAGTCGTCATACCAGCCCAGTTTGCCGGTAAAATCCGCATGTTCGAGATTTTTGCCGTTAGGGCAGTAGACCGTCGTGAATGACAATTTGTCGTTGATGTTGGCGGTAATCAGCCGCGAGCCGAAGGCATCTTGGTTGGCTAGCCCGGTGCCCGTCAGCGTGGCAGGCACCTTGGTCAGAATGGCGACGCCATTCCAGCTTTTCTGGCCGTGCACAAGTGCGCTGTAGCCCAACTCTTTGAAATAGTCGTGGGGGAACAGCTCATCTGGCGTCTTGAGTTCTTGAAACCCCACCACATCTGGTTGCCGGTCTTCGAGCCAGCGAGTGATGTAGTCAAGCCGTGCTCGCAGTCCGTTGACATTCCAAGTGGCGATCCGCATAGCCGCAACCCCATAAACAAAAGCGCATCATAACTTGGCGAGCGAGCGTTTTAGTAGGCAATGGCCAGGAGGCGCTTGGCGCTACAGCGAAACCAACACACCTAGCGACGCCGTCGCCCCTGGCGCCCTGAAGCCCAGCACCTGTTGATACTCCTTATCCAAGACATTCTGTGCCCGCACAAACACAGTCGTATTGCTCGACGGCGCAAAACTGACGCCAAAATTCACCAGCGATACCGCCTTGATCGTCTCTCGCGTTTCTGGCGTCGCGGCAATGAATTCGTTGTCCTGCATATCGCCATGATACACATAGGAAACACTCGCCTTGCCTTTGTCGCCAGCAAAAGCGTAGTGCAGATTCAGGCCGCCGCTGTTGCGTGGTCGGCGTACTTCCACCCCGCCAGCAGCGTCGTCACTGTCGAGCCGTGTCCAGTGCGCGTCGACGGCAACAGACCCGCCGATGTCGGCGCCTANGGTGAGTTCCCAGCCCTCGCGCTCGCTGCTGCNATCAATGTTAACGGCTCTTGCTAGGAACGTAGGTGGGGCGAAGGTGGTGGTGACTTCATCGTGAAGCNTCGAGCGAAAGTAGGTCAGGTCTCCTCGACATGTGCCGTCGCAAAAATACGCCGCCACGCCCAAATCCCAGCCCTCGGAGGTTTCGGGTCTTAGGTCAGGGTTGCCAATGAAGCTGTCAGGGATAAAGCCGAACAATTCGAAAAATGTTGGGTTTGCTGAACCCTCGCCCCAACTCGCNTGCGCGCGAGTATTTGCAGTGATTGCTTGNGTGCCGGTAACCCGCCAAGTNGTCAAATTGGCGAAGTGCTGATTGTTGTCATGCCGNGCGCTGACAGAAATTGAGCGTTGTTCTGCGCGCAGCAAGTATTCGACGAACTGGCTGCGTTGTTGATCCCTTGCTCGGTGGTTTGCCCCGGCAAATGACGCACTAAAATTGCGAAATTTGCGCTGCTCGTACTGCATGCCCATTGCCAGCGAATGGCTGAACAAATTACCAGTGAACTCCCGTGACGCAGTCCACTGGGCCTTGTTCAGCTCTCCCCTGAGCCCAGAGATNTCCTCGCCGTTGGTACGAAAGCGTGAGCGACTCGCGTTCTGACTGAGCATTACTTCGTGCAGCCAATTGCCGGTACGCGCCTGTCCGCGGAGGGCCACCAANCGCTGGCGGGTGGCGTTGTTTTCATCACCATCAATCACCAAGCCTTGGGTAGGGGTGGCGGGAAAGGCAAAATCTTGTGGGTCACCGTCGGCACTGCCTTGGGTTTGCCTGATCGACAAACCGAGATGACCATCATCTGCCCAATACAGCGCGCTGTNNGCGCTGTAGGAACGATTTCGATAGCCGTCNCTTTCCGAACCAAAAAAAGACGCGTTGCTGCCATTGGTTAACGCCCGTGTTGCGCTGACTTGGTTGCGCCACNNAGTGCTGCCNAGTTGNCGCTGCAAGCTGGCGCTGAACTGGCCCTGATGAAAGCCATGGGTGCCGGTTTCCAGGCCAACGTCCACCGAGGGCGCAACATCTGCTTTGGCAGTGCCCGCATGAGTCGTAATGGCGATCACACCGCCGATGGCCTCAGAGCCATAGCGAGCGCTCTGCGGGCCGCGCAGTACTTCGATGCGTTTTATCGACGTCGCTGCCAAGGTAGCTAAGTTAAAGGCGGCCCCGTTGGCTGGGTCATTCGCCTCTATGCCGTCTATCAACACCAGTGTGTGGTTGCTCTCTGAACCGCGCAGGCGCACCTCGGTGAGNCCGCCCAGCGGGCCGGTTTGCGAGATATTCAAGCTCGGCAAAATGCGCAGCAACGCGGCGGGATCAAAGGTGATGCGTTGGGNAAAATCTTCANTCTCCAGTACCGACACGGAACTGCCGACAAGGTGAGCAGGCGTCGGGGTGTGGTGCGCTACCACGATCATTTCTTCTATTGCAGAGTTGTCTAAGTCATCGTTGCCTGCCGCCTTGGCCGNAGAGCTTGCGAGCAANGCGATTAGCAGGGTNAAAGAGGCCACGAGGGCTAGGATCGTGCGCGAGCTGAATTNGGTCANGAGACNTCCATTGTTGCAAAGCGAAATGGTCAACCAAGAGTTNACTCGGGTCNAACCCTTTAGAACGCTTTCGGCTCATGCTNTGCGTGAATCTTTTTTGACNCGGCATGGNTAAGCTAGAGAAAAAGCTTTTGCGTTGTTCATTGAGTGTTGCCAACCTACATTGATGATCGAAAGTGCCTTGCTGCACCATTACGAATCCCGCGAATGGTTATCGTTTAAGCAACCGGTAGCAGTGCTGCATGCTCGTAAACCTGCCGAGGTCTTGCCTGTGCTGCGTGAAATCGAAGCGCGTGTCGAGGCCGAACAACTCACCGCTGTTGGCTTCATCACCTACGAAGCCGCCAGTGGATTCGATGCGAGCTTGCCCACGCATTCGTCAGCCCAGAGCCAGCTTCCGCTCATCAGCTTCGCTTTGTTTCGCACGGCTCAGGTTGTTCAGCCGCCGCCGCGTGAATTTGGCGCTCATCAACTGTGGCGTTTTACCGAAAGCGCAGAAGATTATCAGCAAGCTATCGGCCGCATACGTGAACTCATCAAGGCCGGCGATGTATATCAAATTAACTACACCACCCGCCTGCAGGGAGTTCTCAATAACCCCCAGCAGCTTTTTGCCGAGGTCGCTGCAGGCGCACCCTTTGGTGCCTACCTTGCAGGCGATAGCCATACCATCGTGTCAGCCTCGCCAGAGTGCTTCTTCGCCCTCGACGGCAACACCCTCTACTCGCAGCCGATGAAAGGCACCGCCGCCAGGGAGCAAGACCCGGCCAGCGACCGGGCACAGCGAGACTGGCTATCGGCCTCGACAAAGAACCGCGCTGAAAACCTGATGATTACCGACATGGTGCGTAACGACCTAGGTCGTGTGGCCGAGCGAGGCTCGGTAAAGACAAGTGCGCTATTTGCCATCGAGGGTTACCCCACGGTCTGGCAAATGACGTCGAAAGTCGAAGCTAAAACAAGCGCCAGCATCGCTGACATTTTTTCTCAGCTGTTTCCAGCTGCGTCTATTACTGGCGCCCCAAAAAGAGCCGCCATGAGCCAGATAAAAGCGCTGGAAAATACGTCGCGCGAAATTTATACCGGCGCTATCGGCATGATCGCGCCCGGCCGACAAGTGCAATTCAGCGTGGCCATTCGCACTGCCTGGGTTCATAACCGCACCGGCGCAGGGCGGTACGGAGCCGGTGGCGGCATCGTTTGGGATTCAGATGCACAAGAAGAGCACGCCGAGCTGGTCAGCAAAACCCAAATTCTGAACGGCGTAACGGCCAGTGAAGAATTTGAGCTATTCGAAACCATGGCATGGACAGCTAGCGATGGCCCCTCAAATCTAGCTGCGCACCTCAGACGAATGTCGAGCAGCGCAGAGTGCTTTGGTATTACTTTCAACGCCGTCGACGCCAGACGGGCCATCGAGGCAGCGACCGCAGCCTGCGTGCAACCGCCAGCTAGCACCTCGGCAGTCACAATGTACCGGCTGAGGCTAAGCCTGAGTGGAGGAGGTATGTTCGCGGCAACGCTACAACCAGGGCCGCCGGCCATAAGAAGTGTACAAAAGGTTGCAGTAGCGCCATCGCCCGTGAGCTCTAAAGACC
>PBTJ01000086.1 GCA_002726925.1 Gammaproteobacteria bacterium
TCTGAAAGTAGGCGGTTGGCAATATCGGGCATGTCGGGAACGGAGACCAGCTTTGCTGTACTCATAATAATTCCAAAGAAGATTAATTAGCCAAATAGGCTACGTAGAGATCAGTCAACATAACGTGAACGATGGGACTTTTGACCCTGACCCTTTGGCGACTCGATAGGCTTGAGTGGATTCTTGGCAATGGCCCCTCGCCGGCTCGAAAATCCAGCAGGGTTATTGCTGCTTTAGCTCTTCAGGGCTGAGCTTCCGAGCCTCGTCCGGTACCAAGACCGGAATCCCGTCATCGATGGAATACGCCAGCTGACTGGCCTTACACCAAAGTTCTGCTAACTCGCGTTTGTGCACCAAGGGCGCCTTACTGACGGGGCACACCAAGAGTTCAAGCAGCTTTGCATCCATTGGCCTACAACACTCCTGTGAATGGATCGTTTAAGACGATGGTTTCATGCCGGTCGGGGCCGGTAGAGATGATGTCCACAGGCGCACCCACGGCTTCTTCAACCACTCGGATATAGTCCCGCGCAGCTGCGGGCAAATCTTTGATCGCGCGTATACCCAGCGTATCGTCTTGCCAACCAGCCACCTCTTCGTAGACGGGGGTAACACCCTCGTAAAACTCACTGCCGACGTTGGGGCCACTCTCATTCGTGCCATCGCTGCCTGCGCTTTCATAGCCCACACAAATCTTGATGGACTCCAGTCCATCCAACACGTCAAGCTTGGTAAGGCACAGACCTGAAATACTGTTGACCTGCACCGCCTGACGCAGCGCTACTGCATCGAACCAGCCACAGCGCCGCGGCCGACCCGTGGTGGAACCAAATTCACGACCCCGTTCCGCCAAGCCCGCGCCGACGTCGTCAAAGAGTTCGGTTGGAAAGGGTCCAGAGCCAACGCGGGTCGCATAGGCTTTTGTGATGCCCAGTACGTAGTCTAGGTAACGTGGACCAAAGCCCGTACCGACTGCGGTACCNNCNGCANNNGTATTNGATGACGTTACGTAGGGNTAGGTGCCCAAGTCCACGTCGAGCATGGCGCCCTGAGCGCCCTCGAATAAAATATTCTTTCCTTCATCGCGCAGTGCGTGCAGCAAGGGCACCACGTCCACTGTCATGGCTTTCATCTGCTCGGCAATCGCCGCGCACTCTTCGAGTGTCTTAGCAAAATCGACCGCAGGCTTTTTGTANTACTGAGTGAGCNTGAAGTTGTGGTACTCCATAACCTCAGACAGNCGATCAGAAAACGTTTGCCAGTAGAACATGTCCCCTAGGCGCAGCCCGCGTCGCGCGGCCTTATCCTCGTAGGCAGGGCCAATGCCGCGTCCTGTGGTGCCGATTTTTTTCTCGCCCCTCGCCTCTTCTCGAGCCAAATCGAGCTCTACGTGGTACGGCAGAATCAGCGGACAAGCTGGCGATATCTTCAGACGCTCGCGCACCGGCACGCCGCGGCCTTCCAAGGTATTAATTTCTTTCAACAATTCATGGGGTTCTAGCACCACGCCATTACCGATCACACATTGCACCCCGTCGTGCAAAATGCCGGAAGGAATGACGTGCAGTACGGTTTTATCGCCGTCGATGACCAGCGTGTGGCCCGCATTATGGCCACCCTGAAAGCGCACCACAGCCTCCACTTGGTCGGTCAGCAAATCGACGATCTTGCCCTTTCCCTCGTCGCCCCACTGGGTGCCGATAACGACTACATTGCGACCCATGCTATTCCTTTCACCTTGTACTAACCCCAATTTACCGTNTGCGTTGATCNTGGCCCCAGCGNACGCACTTTTCCCCATGCGCGCTGGCTTCNCGCTCGCGGGTTATCTGTCTAATGACTATTCGTTCGGCGCCGTAATCGTTGGCCGCACTTGCCATCCATCTTGATCGTGGATCAGCGTGCCGAGGCAATCTTGTGGCGACTGCTCATCTTCGGCAACCGCGACAATCACGCGATGGCCCTGATCACGCAGCGCCTTAACGAAGACTGCCAGCCCAGCCTGAGATTCANCNGCAGCATAGGGAGCAAAATAGGCGCCTGATTGCTCGAAGGCGTTGGCCATCAACTGCTTTAGATTCATGTCGAACCCAGTAGCCGCTCGGCCTCGGCCAAAGGCATCNCCCACGCCATCGTAGCGGCCTCCTTGCGCCAACGCACTTCCATGTTGCGGGTGNTACACCGCAAACACAGGNCCGTTGTGATATCCNTATCCAGACAGCTCCGAAACATCGATGCGCAAATCTACCTGCGGGTATCGCGCCTTAACCATGGTGGATAACTCTTGCAGTTCTTGCAGTGCAGCGAGCACGCCCTCGGGTGCCTGCTGCAGCGCCTCGCGAGCACTCTCGAGAACGCCGATATCGCCCATCAAATCTGGCAGCGCCGCGAGCATAGCTGCAGTGGTTGAGTCATCGAGCAGGTCACGTATGTCGCTAGCACCCTTACGCTGAATACAGGCAAACAAGGCNCTGCGGCGGGCCTCATCCANCCGACCCTCAGCAAGCAGNTGCTCCACCAAACCAAGATAAATACCCATATGCCCCAGTAGCAATACTGGGCTGTGCATATTCGCTTCTTGCAGCGCTTCTAGCATGAGACCAATGACTTCGGCATCCGCAGCGATGCCGCTAGCGCCGAATATTTCTGCGCCGGCCTTTAGCGGTACCCGAGATGTCTGGTTGCCTTGTGGTTTGGCAAAGACCACTGGTCCGGCGTAGCAGTAACGCTGCACGTTATCGCTACGCAGGCTGTGGGCATCAACTCGCACCGCTTGAGATGTCATATCTGCCCGAACTCCCAACTGACGACCACTAAACTGATCGACTACTTTGAGGGTTTGCAGATCNAGATCTTCTCCGCTGCCAACCAGCAAGGCGTCGAGGTATTCGATTACCGGTGGTTCCAGGTAGTCGTAACCCCACCGATTAAAGACGTCGAGCACGCTGCGCCTCAACTGCTCCAGATGCCAAGCTTGGGGCGGCAGGACTTCATCCACCCCCTTAGGCAAACGCCAATAGGTCATCGATCTATCACCGACGCTAAGGTGCGGAAATTGCGAAGATCATTTCGCGCTACCGCTCTCTAAGTACTTGAAGAAGTCGCTATCAGGATCGAGTACCAACAGATCGCTCTTGTCCTTAAAAACTTCGCCATAGGCGTTGATGCTGCGGTAAAAACCGTAGAATTCAGGGTCTTTATTAAAGGCACTGGCATAAACCTCTGCCGACTTCGCATCTCCATCACCGCGCAGGCGCTCGCTTTCCCGATACGCTTCTGCCTCGATAACGACCGAATCACGGTCTGCCTTCGCTCGAATCGCCAGGGCCTGTTCTTGACCTTCTGCTCGATATTGGCGTGCTTCAATCTCTCGCTCTGAGTTCATGCGCTCGTATACCGTAGTAGATACTTCAGAGGGCAAATCGATTTTCTTGACCCGTACGTCGACCACTTCGACGCCAACAGATTCGCGCATCACTTCGTCCAGATCTTTGCGCAGTTCGCTCATCAACTGATCACGCTGACCCGAAATAACCTCGTACATTTCGCGTCGGCTGATCTGGTTACGCAGGCCCTCATTTACGCGCTCCGACAACAGACGTTGTGCGCGGCGCTCGTCGAACGACGTGCCCGTATAAAAGCGCTCAATATCTGCCACACGCCACTTCACGAAGGAATCTACGATCAGCGGCTTCTTTTCCAACGTGTAGTAAGTCTCACCCTGTGAATCTAGGGTCAGTACACGGGCGTCAAACTTTTTCACTTCTTGCGCGACCGGCAGCTTGAAGTGCAAACCGGGCTGAAGCTCTGCATCAATAAGGTTACCGAACTCAAGCAAGATGGCTTTTTCAGTTTCCATCACACGGTAGGCCGATTGATTCAGCAGCCCCACACCAACCAGCAAAAATGCTGCAAAAAGAAAGGTTTTCATCGGCATTTCTAAATTCTCCAAAATTCGAGCTGAGCGTTAATCGATGCAGCCTTCAATTAATTTGTACGGCCACGGTTGCCGGTTGCGCGACTTGCGTTAAGTTCGCGCCGCAGCTGTTCAAGTTCTCGACGTAGATTCTGCACGTCTGTCGCACCGTTAGCTGTGGTCGAGGTCTGACCGAGTTTATCCAAGGGCAGGTACATCATATTGTTACCGCCTTCGACGTCGATCATGACCTTGCTGGAGTTTTTAAAGACGTTTTCCATGGCGTCAATGTACAGACGGTCACGCGTTACCTGCTTGGCTTGGGAATACTCGACGAGCAACTTCTCAAAGCGCTGGGCCTCACCCTCGGAGCGAGCGATGACTCGGTCACGATAACCCTGCGCCTCTTCGAGCTGGCGCTGGGCGCGACCGCGGGCCTCCGGCACGACCTGCTGGGCATAGGCTGTGGCTTGGTTGATGAACTTTTGCTGATCCTCTTTGGCCTTTTGCACGTCGTTAAAAGCATCTTGAACCTGAATAGGCGGCGCGCTGCGGTCGATGTTGACCTTAGTGATGTCGATGCCAGCACCGTAGCTTTGCAGGTAGAGCTGCAGTCGCTCCTGCACTTCAATCGCGATGGCCTCTCGACCATCGGTAATCACCTCGTCCATGCTCGCCGACCCCACCACGTGACGCAGAGCACTCTCGGTCGCCTGGGCCAAGCTGTCACGGGGCTCGCGCACGTTGATAACAAAGTTTGAAGCGCTGTCGATAACCCATTGGACGGTGAGGCTGACGTCAACGATATTCTCGTCTTCGGTCAACATCAGCGCTTGATGGCTGTGTGACTGCACTTGGGTAACGTTGACGATGTTCTTTTCGTCAATGATGGGCGGGTTCCAATGCAGGCCCGGACCCACTTCTTCAGGTAGCACTTGGCCGAATCGGAAGATGACGCCACGTTCTTGTTGGTCGACTTGGTAAATGCCGGCAAAACCGTATAGGCCCAGTACCAATATAAGCAGCAGGCTAATAGAGCCGCCCGTCATTTTGCTGCTAGCACCGCCTTTATCTCCGCCGCCTCCGCCCCCAAACATGCCAGACAGTTGGCCTTGGAGCTTGCGAATCGCCTCATCAAGATCTGGCGGCCCATCATTGTTGTTGCCGCGATTTCCCCAGGGGTCTTTATCTCCACCACCGGATTCGTTCCACGCCATAGGTATACTCCGAAAGTTAATTCAAAAAATTAAGCCGTCACTCAGACTTAAAACATGCGCCCCTGTTCCGTCGGGAGCGCGTGAGTTTGCGCAGCTGCCACGGTTATTGTAGTGCTTGTTATGAGTTGTTTGTGTGTTTTTCGACCACTGGCCAAGATCATGGTGACTTAATGCGTCGTTTCAACATGCACCTGTCGTTGGCGCATTTGGCCCAAAAGTTTGTCATCGGCCTGCACTGTAAGCTTCACGCTACCATCTGTCAGCAATGTTTCTTCAAGTACCGCGCCAGATTGATACAACCAAGCTCGATTCTTGCCGTCCTTTGGGCTGAGCACCACCTGATGCGGGGCCACAACACCCAGCGCGGTGCCAATACTGTTGAGCAATTGGGTGACGCCTTGCCCGGTCAATGCGGACACCAAGGCCGTATTGTCGAGCAGTGCACGCTGTTCGGCGTCCATTAAGTCCGCCTTATTGACGATAATCAACGACGGTACCTCTGCCGCACCAATGTCATCCAGCACCGCCTGAACCTGCTCGATACGATCTTCTCGCAACGGATCCGAGCCATCGACAACGTGCAGCAGCAGGTCAGAGTGCACAACTTCTTCAAGAGTCGCCTTGAAAGCTTCTACAAGAGCATGGGGTAAGGCACTAACGAAACCCACGGTGTCCGTCATAACCACGTTGCCCGCGCCCGGCACCTTGATTTTGCGCGTCGTCGGATCTAGCGTGGCAAACAGCAGATCTTGGGCAAATACTTCCGCCTGAGTAATGGCGTTAAACAGCGTGCTCTTACCAGCGTTAGTATAACCCACGAGCGACACCGTCGGCGTACCCTGACGATTTCGACTGCGACGATTTTGCCGCCGTCGGCGCGCCACATCCTGCAGCTTTTGTTCTGTTGCCTTAACACGGGCCGATAACATGCGCTGGTCCAACTCAATCTGCTTTTCGCCAGCACCACGCATGCCGATACCACCTTTCTGTCGGTCTAGGTGAGTCCAACCTCTGACCAATCGCGTTTGCGCGTGTTTGAGTTGCGCAAGTTCCACCTGCAGTTGGCCTTCGTGGCTACGCGCGCGTTCGGCGAAGATGGTCAAAATCAATTCGGTCCGCGTGATCATGCGGCACTCAAGCGCTTGTTCTAAATTGCGTTGCTGGCCCGGCGATAAGTCGTGGTTGATCAAAATCAGCGACGCATCGGCCCATTGCAGCAGCGCTTTTAAATCGTCTACCTTGCCGCTGCCGACGAACCAACGCGGGTGCGGGGCACTACGCTTAGCGCTGGCCACCTGCACCACGTTAATCTGAGCGGAACGGGCTAACTCAGCGAACTCATCCTGGTCTGGATTGTCTTGACCGTGCAGTTCGACGTGCAAAAGCACGGCCTTATCACCGGAATCCGGGCGCTCAAAAAGCATAAAGGTTGGCGTTAACGCGTTGGCACATCACCTCACAGTGCCACCAAGCCGGCATTTTTCAAGGCCGCTAGACCCAGCCGAGTTGGCGTGCCCTAGAGCGGTGACCCAACGTGAGTGCACACCCGCCTAAAGATTAGGCTAGTGCGCGTCGCTTTCGCTTATGGAAACGTTGCGCGCAGGTACCACGGTTGAAATTCCGTGTTTGTAGACAATCTGGCTCACGGTGTTTTTCAGCAGAATGACAAACTGGTCGAAAGACTCAATTTGTCCCTGCAGCTTGATACCGTTAACGAGAAATATCGAAACAGGTACATTTTCGCGTCGGAGCGCGTTAAGGAAGGGGTCTTGGAGGCCATGGCCTTTGGAAACGTTGTGAGGAATCATTTTTTCTTCTTGCATTTTTTCTTCTTGCATTTTTTCGTCCGACTTTAGCGCTTGTTATCTGGCACAGAGCGGGGGGCACACTGGGGCTTTTCAAGCGTCGTAATTGGTCGCGGTCAATGCCGCTTGCTCGTAGCTAGGTATCTTAAACTTCCTACTTGCCTCGCGTACTTGTTAAGCACGCCTTTCAGCAAAGTGATTAGTCCAGCTCACCAAGATAGCGTCTTGTGTCTTCAAATAGTGCTTATAACAAACGCTTAGTCGAAGATCGCAGGCCACCAGCGCCTAGAGCGGGCGAGAGTATACTGTGAAGATTTGTTTTTTGGACAGTTTTCTTTGAAGTGTCTAGCCTAAATTTATGCGCTGCATCACATTTATCCAAACACGACGAGCAAAGCGTGTTCTAGTCCTACCGCCCAACTATGGAATCAATGGTCTGGTTCGGCGTGTCGGCAACCACTTCCATTGCATCTGGCCATTTTCGCAACCATGTCATCTGCCGCTTAGCCAATTGACGAGTCGCAGCAATGCCTTGTTCGAAAAAGCCGGCTTGATCCGTCTCTCCCACCAAGTGTGTCCATGCTTGGCGATAGCCCACCGCTCGCATTGAAGGCATCTCGCGAGTCAGATCATTGCGGGCCATTAGCGAGCGCACTTCGTCGAGAAATCCTGCCGCCAACATCTGCTTGAATCGCCCGGCAATGCGCTGATGCAAGATTTCGCGGCGCTGCGGCAGCATCACCACACTTCTATGCCTTCGGCCCGTGCGCTCAAAGAGCGTGCCAATGGCGTTGCTGCGCCACTGGGCGGAAATCGGCTGACCCGTGGCGCGAACCACGGCTAAGGCCCGCAACAGCCTTTGATGGTTATTCGGGTGAATGCCGGCGGCGGCCTCGGGGTCGTGCTGCGCCAATTCATCATGCAAAGAATGAGCACTTCGTTCCGCCAGTTCCCGTTCTAGCTCACCGCGCAAGGAGATGTCGGTTTGCGGCAAGTCGGCAATGCCCTGCAGCAGGCACTTCAGGTACATCATGGTGCCGCCGACGATGATTGGCTTTTTGCCCGCCGCTACCGCGCGCGCGATCTCAGTATCTGCATCTGCGACAAAGTCCGCTGCGGAATAGGTTTCGTTCGGATCACGAATATCGATCAGCGCGTGTGGATAGACCTGTTGTTCTTGATGGGTCGGCTTGGCGGTGCCGATGTCCATGCCGCGATAGATAAGGGCGGAATCTGCACTAATCAGCTGGGCCTGTGCCTTGCCGCCCAGCGCATCCTGCACCGCCATGGCCACCGCGGTTTTACCAATGGCCGTTGGCCCGCAGATGATGAGCACCGAACCATGATCGGTGAGAGTGTTTGGCGACACGCGCGCTATTGCCCGCGCAAAAATAGACGGTCTAGTTCCGCCATGCTGCGCTGCACAAATGTCGGCCGACCGTGATTGCACAGTCCGGCGTTTTCCGTCACTTCCATGGAACGCAGCAGAGCATTCATCTCAGTGATCGTCAGTTGGCGGTTAGCGCGCACAGAACCACGACACGCCAAGGTGGCCAGTACATCAAAGTTGCTTCGCGTGACGCTGTCACTGGTGCCAAATTCCATCAGCTCAGCCAGCAGGTCTTGCACCATTTTTTGAATGTCGGCCTTTGCTAACAACACTGGCACCTCGCGCACCACCACGCTGGCCTGACCCATACGTTCAACGGTCAGACCCGCCGCATCCAGTTGCTCATTACATTCCTCAACAAGGTTGGCCTCATGCTCACTGACGTTAAAGGTGAGTGGTACCAGCAAGCGTTGGCGCACAATACCGTCACGGGCTTGGGCGTGTTTCATTTGCTCGTAAACGATTCGCTCATGGGCCGCATGGGCATCCACCACAACCAGCCCGTGACTATTTTGCGCCAAGATATAAACGCCGTGCAGCTGAGCGATGGCGTAGCCCAGCGGATGTGCGCCGGATTCGGTCTCTGCAGATGGCCCCAAATGTTGATCGCTATGAACCCCAAGTGCTTGGGGCCATTGACCGCGCTGTTCCATAGCGACCGTGCTGTTACCCGGGGCAGATACACCGCCCTTTTGCTCATGCTCGTAAACCAGCTGCGCAAGGCCACCGACGGGTTGATCGTTTTGGGGCGCCGATAGAGGGAAATGGCGCTGTTGATTTGGACTCGTGGAACTGGCGAAGGTGGCGATGCGTGCCGCATCAGCGCCCGTTGTCGCCCCATCTCGTGCATCCGTTTGCCGCTTATCGCTGGGGCGTAGGTCCCGCAGCGCTCGGTTCAATCCTGAAAAAATAAAATCGTGTACCTGCCTAGCGTCACGAAAGCGAACCTCATGTTTGGTCGGATGTACGTTGACGTCTACCCCTTCGGCAGGCACCTGCAGATACAGCACGTAGACCGCATGGCGACCATGAAACATTACGTCGCTGTAGGCCTGCCGAAGCGCATGGCCCACCAGTTTGTCGCGTATGGCGCGACCGTTCACATAGAAAAATTGCTGATCCATCTGGCGGCGGTTGTGGTGCGGCAGACCTACCCAGCCATACAGTCGCAGATCGTAATTGCTTTCGTCGATATACACCGAGTTCTCGACAAAATCGGGGCTAACTACCCGTGACAGTCGATCCAGCGGGTCACCTGACGCCAGCATCAAAGGTCGATTTACCCGCCCGGAACTACCGGTGGTTCTGGCCTGCGCGAGCGAAAATCCTACATCCATATGGGCCAGGCTCAGACGTCGCAGCATCTGATCGATTTGACTGACTTCCGTGCGCTCTGCCTTCAAAAACTTGCGGCGGGCTGGGGTGTTATAAAATAAGTCGCGCACTTCCACCGTTGTGCCCTGAGGGTGCGCGGTAGGACCAGAGTTTTGCGTTTCACCGCCATGAGTCTCAACGAACCACCCGCCATCCTGAGCGGCGGTTGCTGAGGCAATTTTCACCTTGGCGACAGACGCCACACTGGCCAGCGCCTCACCGCGAAACCCCAGACTGTCGATACCAATCAGATCATCGGCAACGCTGATCTTGCTCGTGGCATGGCGCTGCAGGGCTAGCGGGAGATCGTCGGCATGAATCCCGCCGCCTGAATCACGCACCCAAACCAGATCTACGCCACCAGCCTCAGTTCGTACCTCAATCTGCTGAGCGCCAGCATCGAGACTGTTTTCCAGCAGTTCTTTGACAATCGACGCAGGCCGCTCGACAACTTCCCCCGCGGCAATCTGGTCAGCGACAAAGGCGCTTAAACGCTTCACTCGGCTCACGTGCTCAACCCCTTGGAATGACAATGGTTTGCCCAACGCGAATACGATCGCTGGATAGGCGGTTGCGTTTTTTCAGCGCTGAAGACGTCACACCATAGCGCGCGGCGATTTCCGATATCGTGTCGCCACGACCGATGGTGTAGCGAATCTCCTCGCGGCGCTGGGCTAGCCAAGTGGCAGGGGGCGGATTCGAGCGCATGAACTCTTCAACGCCATTGGCAATGGCTTTTGCCAGCTTTAACTGATGGGACGCCTGAGCCAGTTTGCGTGCCTCGCCCGGATTCGAAATAAAGCCGGTTTCCACCAAAATGGATGGCATGTCTGGCGACTTGAGCACGAGGAATGCCGCCTGCTCGACTCGCTTCTTATGCAGCTTGGTGATCTGCCCCATGTTGCGCAGCACCGCCTCACCCACCTGTATGCTTTGATTTCGATTGCCGTCCATAGACAGGTCCAGCAGCACTTGAGCAAGCATGGGGTCTTTATCATCCAAGCTCACATTGCCCACACCACCCAGCATATCCGACTGGTTTTCGCGCTCCGCCAGCCACTTGGCGGTTTCGCTGGTCGCGCCCCGATCCGACAAGGTATACACCGAGGCCCCATAGACCGAAGCCTGTTTAAACGCATCGGCGTGAATCGATACAAAAAGATCCGCGCGTCTGTTGCGCGCCAAAGCCGTGCGCTGACGATGCCCTAAGTAATAGTCGCCATCACGAATCAAAAAGGCATCGAAGCCTTTTTTGCTCTTAATTTGATTCATCGTGCGGCGAGCGATTTGCAGTACCACATCTTTCTCGAGAATTTTACGCGGCCCCAGCGCGCCTGGGTCTTCACCGCCATGCCCGGGATCAATCGCGATCATGATATCGCGACCACCCTGCACTGCCGCCTTTCGAGACGGCAAAGCAGCTTGTGCCGCTTTGCCTGTACCCTTGGGGAAATACAGATCGGCCACCAGACGATGCCCATATGGCGCGATGGGTTTCAGGGTAAAGCTCTTGGGCCGAAAGGCGACTTCGGTATCGACCACGATACGGTAGCCATTTTCGCGCTTGCCACCGCGCAAGCCCTTGATATGGGTGAGTCCCTCAGCAGATCCCAGTGATAGCTCTCTGGCCGGCTTGGCATCTTTGACATCAATGACAATGCGATGCGGATTATCCAGCGCAAAGATCGAGTACTTGGACGCCTTGGAGGTATCGAGCACAACGCGGATGTAGTCCGGGGACTCGTGGGTACGTACACCCTTGATCGCATTGGCGAGCGCAATCGACGGTAGCAGCATCCACGCTACAAAGAAGGCTGTGAACCAGCGATTACACAAAGCGGACACTGACCTCGCGCTGCATTTGCTGGGCGTCACCGGCAGTATTCGCCGGCTTATGCAGACTCAAGGACACCTCAACATTGGCTGGTGGCAGCCAACCCGTGCCCTGTTCGGGCCACTCCACAAACTTGTAGCCGGGGCCCGCAAAGATTTCATCAAAACCCAAAAACTCTAGCTCTTCCGGTGATTTCAGCCGATAAAGATCAAAATGAAATACGTCACCGCAAGCGGTGCGATAGGGTTCGAGCAGGGTATAGGTAGGGCTTTTTACTGCCCCAACGTGATTCATCATACGCAGGAATCCGCGTACCAAGGTCGTTTTACCGGCGCCGAGATTGCCGTGCAGATAGACGGTGGCCGTGTCGCCGAAGTACTGACGAACAGCGTCGTGCAGCTCTCGACCGAAGGCCACGGTAGCGTCTTCATCCGCGAGCACACGATTGCGCATCTCATCAGGCACAGGCATTGCTTAATTCTCGGTTCGAATGTTCGATCTTAAACGCTCCGTTCTTCCCGCAGCAATGCAGCGATGTGCGCAATGATAGAGCCAGCCGTCAATCCACGCATGCCGATCTCGATGGCCGCTCGATCTGCGGCGGCGCTGTGCAGCAGCACTGCGGTCGCAAACGCCGCATCGGGATTGCGAGGCTGCTGGGCAATCGAACTGCCAACCAAACCCGCCAACACATCGCCCATACCAGCACTGGCCATACCCGGATTGCCGTGGCCGCAAATCGCCAAACCCTCGTCAGTACCAATCACCGTGCCCGGACCTTTCACCAGACAAGTAGCGTCATACTGCTCGGCCATATCGATGACGGCCTGCTGGGGGTCGCGCAAAATCTCGTCCGCGGAGCGCTGCAGCAGACGCGCCGCTTCACCTGCATGGGGTGTCAAATACAGTCCTGCCTCGCGAGCTTTTAGTGCGCGGCCCTGATTCGAGTCGGCGAGCCAATACAGACCATCAGCATCCACCACCAAGGGGCCGTCATAGTGCGCCATGGCCGCAAGCACTTGCAGCGCCCAAGCACCGCGCCCAAGGCCTGGGCCAAGCACGGCGACGCTGGCACTGGATAAGGCAGCAGGCAAAGATTGTTCGGCGTCGGTACCCAGCGGATCGACCCACATGGCCTCGGGCACCCTAGCCAACAAACCCGGCAGATTGACCACGTCGGTAGCAACCGTCACCAGCCCCGCACCACTGCGCAAAGCGGCTTCTGCCGCCAAAATCGCAGCGCCGCCCATGCCCTTGCAGCCACCGATAATGAGCACATGGCCTCGCTGCTGCTTGTAGGCATCCAGCGGCAGCGCAGGCAATAGAGGACCATGCCATCGGCGCAGGGGCACACTTGGGTAAGGACTTGCCAAGGTTTCTGGCACGCCAAGATCGCTGAACAAACGCTCACCGCAAAGAGCCGGGCCTTGGCCCGTGTACAGACCGATTTTCCGCGCGATAAACGACACGGTGACATCGGCCTTAACCGCCAGTGTCGCAGCGCCGGTATCTGCGTTTAAGCCCGAGGGTAGGTCGATACTCAGCACGAATCCATCAACGGCGTTCATGGCCTCAATGGCTTCGGCATAGCCGGGTCGGGGCGCGCCGCGCGTGCCGGTGCCCAGCAAAGCATCAACCACCACCGCGCTGCGCATGGGCGAGTCGGCGGCTTCGGGCACGACGCCTGCAGCGGCGGCGCGCTCATAGGCGATAAGCGCATCGCCAGTAAGCTGGTGTTTCATGCCGACGGCAATGAGCTGTACGTCGAGCCCGAGTCGCTTAGCGAGCAAGGCCATCCAATAACCGTCGCCTGCGTTATTGCCCTTGCCGCAGACGATGCTGATGCGCCGAGCGTTAGGGCAACGCGACAGCAGTGTATCCAGCGCATATTGCGCCGCGCGCTGCATCAGCACTTGGCCGCTGATGCCCAGCCCGCCTGCCGTAACCGGCTGCATGGCCTTGGCGTCAATTGCTCGGCAGGCGTCGGCGGTATAAAGAGGCAGGTCGGTCATGACTGGGCGGCTCTCGCTTGGATCTATTGAGTATACTCGCGCAACCGTGACAAATAGCGAGCAGACCATAGACCCTTTCGCCGACAACGTTTTCGCGAACGACAGTGACAGCCCTGCTGGCTGGGATGCCCATGAGGTGAAGCGTCGCATAGTGGCGCAAGGTGCTGCGCTGGGCTTCGATAAGCTGGCGGTCACCGATACGGATCTGTCCAGAGCAGCCCCTCACGTACTGTCGTGGCTCGCGGAAGGCTTTGCCGGAGAAATGGGCTACCTAGAGCGGCACGTAGACAAGCGTTTGCAGCCCAGTCTGCTGGAGCCGAGCACCTGCCGGATTGTTACCGCACGCATGCAATATCTGCCTGCCGACACCCAACCGATAGAGGTACTGGAAAACAGCGATAAGGCCTATATTTCGCGCTACGCGCTGGGCCGTGACTATCACAAGGTACTGCGCAGACGACTGGCAAGACTTGCCGAGCAAATCAACCTCACTCTGGCCGACACCGAGCCACGGTTCGCCTTTCGCGCCTTTACCGATTCAGCGCCGGTTTTGGAGAAAGCGCTGGGTGAAAAATCTGGCCTTGGATGGATAGGCAAGCACACCCTGCTGCTCGACAAAGATGCAGGCTCTTGGTTTTTTCTGGGTGAGATTTTCACCAACGCGCCATTGCCCATTGATGAAGTCGAGGTCGAAGACGCCTGCGGCAAATGCAGTGCCTGCATGACCGTCTGCCCCACCGATGCCATTATTTCGCCCCGCCGTCTCGATGCCCGCCGCTGCATTTCTTATCTGACCATTGAGCACAAGTCCGCCATTCCGGAGGAGTTTCGCAAGCCCATGGGCAATCGAATTTATGGTTGCGACGACTGCCAGCTGTTTTGTCCTTGGAACCGCGAGGCGCCCACCACAACCGAACCGGACTTTGCCGTGCGCAATGGGTTAGACAGCCCGCGGTTGGTGGATTTATTCGCGCTCAGTGAGGATGCGTTTCTCGCGCTCACCGAAGGTTCTGCCATGCGCCGCATTGGTTACGCCCAGTGGCAGCGCAATATCGCTATTGCGCTGGGCAACAGCACAGGAGGCGCAGAGGTTGAGCGCGTGCTGCAGGCAGGGCTTGGCCGAGTGAACGCCATGGTAGACGAACACATTCGATGGGCGCTGGATCAGCTAGCGTCTTCTTGAACGAAAAGATGAGCGCGGTAGTAGCGCAGCTCTTCTATGGATTCACGGATATCAGCAAGGGCAGTGTGCTGATTGGTTTTCACCACACTAGAGGCAATTTTCGGATGCCAGCGCTTGGCCAGTTCCTTAATGCTACTGACATCGATCATGCGGTAGTGCAGGTAGCCTTCTAGGCTTTTCATGTAGCGCGACAGAAAGCGGCGGTCTTGCCATATGGTGTTGCCGCACAGAGGCGCGGAATTCGGCTCTACATGACTCTCAATAAAGGCCAAGGTTTGCGCTTCGGCTTCGATTTCAGAAACCCCCTCTCGGGCCATGCGGTCCAACAACCCCGACACCGAGTGATGGGTTTGATTCCACTCGTCCATGCCATCAAGCAGCGATTGTTCCTGACGAATCGCCAGCACCGGACCTTCAGCGATTAGGTTCAAATCACCGTCGGTGATGATCGTCGCCATTTCGATGATGCGATCGTGCTCGGGATTAAGGCCAGTCATTTCCAAGTCGATCCAAACCAAATGGGCGCTCACTAATATCTCCTGTTATCGCGACTTGCCGATTCGTTGCCGGTGCTTATACACAGTCGATTCAGCTAAGATTCGCATACAACCTTAGCTGGGGAGCCTCCCGTGTACCACCAACATCCGGTCGAAGTTCTGGAGCCTGACGCGGTCGCCGATTTGCCGGAAACCGACACCTTACTGGTGCAGGTCACCTCCAGAGCGCTGTTTGAGCAAGCCCACATTCCCGGCGCGGTGCTCATCGAGCCAGCCGAGCTTGTATGCGGCATACCCCCTGCCAGCGGCAAACTGCCAAGCGCAGCACAAATCGCCGCCACCCTAAGCAGGGTCGGCTATCGGCCAGAACAACGCATCATCGCCTTTGATGACGAAGGCGGCGGCTGGGCGGGTCGACTGTTTTGGACACTGGACGTAATCGGCCACTACGACTGGGCCTACCTCGATGGTGGTTTACACGCATGGCATGCGGCAGGACTGCAGCTGGCCCAGGGCTTTAGTTCGCCTGCGCCTGCAGAACCTTGCGAGATAACCATAGATACCGCGCCCATTGCTGAAATAGCGGATGTCATGGCGGCCATCGACGATGCAGACAGCGTCATTTGGGATGTGCGCTCCGCAGAGGAATACGCGGGCCTGCGTTCAGGGTCCGCACGACGCGGGCACATACCCGGCGCGGTGAACCTAGATTGGGAACTGCTGAAAGACGCCAACCGCCAACTTAGGCTGATCGATAACCTAGACGAACTCGCCGCATCACTCGGCCTATTGCAGGCCGAGCAGATCATTACCCACTGTCAGACTCATCATCGATCGGGTTTGTCTTACTTAGTCGGCCGCTTGCTCGGCCTTAACATCAAAGCCTTTCATGGCTCTTGGGCAGAATGGGGCAATGACCCCAACACACCGATCTCTAACCCCAACGAGGCAGCACATTGATGAGCGGTTTTTTTCTCGGCCTGCAAAAAGTGCTACCACAACACGGCTTATCGCGGCTGGTGGGCTGGCTGGCACAAAGTCAAATACCTGTAATTCGCCGCAGCTTTATCCATGTATTTGCCAAGGCCTACGACATTTCCCTGGCCGATGCCGAACGCAAGGGCCTAGACGACTACCACAGCTTCAACGACTTCTTTACCCGCGCACTCGCCGACGGTGCGCGACCGCTGCCGGCACAACACAACGCGCTGGCCTGCCCGGTGGACGGCACCGTAAGCCAAATCGGACGAATTCAAAGCGACCTGCTGATGCAAGCCAAGGGCGACCAATACACGTTGAACTCATTGGCAGGCACGACGGGCAAAGGGTTTGAAGACGGAGACTTTTGCACCATTTATCTCGCCCCCAGCAACTACCACCGCATCCACCTACCCTGCGACGGCACGCTGGTAGAAACACGGGCCATTCCCGGTGCATTATTTTCAGTCAACGCAGTGACGGAAGGCGGCATACCCGGATTGTTTTGCCGAAACGAGCGCTTGGTCTGCCGTTTTGACACCGAGCATGGCCCTATGTTGCTGGTGCTGGTGGGCGCGCTGATCGTCGCCTCCATCGAAACCGTGTGGGCGGGGCCCGCATCACCTTATCGTAAAGAGATCGTTACTCAGCACGAACAGCACTTTAAGCGCGGGGATGAGATTGGCCGGTTCTTGTTGGGCTCGACCGTGATCTGCTGCTTTGCCAAAGACGCGGTGACATTGGCCGAGCATTTGGACGCCGGCACTAGCGTGAGACTCGGAGAGACAGTCGGGAGTGGTTAAGTGGCAACAGCAAGGCCAACGGCCTAGGCATGACCGCGCAGCCATTTTTTTGCGCCATTGATTGGGCGACCGCGGTTTTCCTACTGACTTGTAGGCTAATTTTGGCTAGGGGCATTCAGGGAGAATATTCATGGCATACCGCTTAGCGATCATGTTGGCATTGGTCGCTCCGACCGTTGCCGCAGCCTCCGCAACCGTGAGCTACAACGACAAGCTGAAAGAAGCCCTGCCAGACTTCGAGATGCCTGCTGCTTGGCAAAGATCGCATCCCCCGTTTCGGGTCATTGGCAATGTATACGGCGTTGGAGGCTTCGACTTGGCTTCGTACCTCATCACCTCTGCAGACGGTCATATTCTGATCAACACCAGCATTGAAGGATCGATAGAAGACATCAGCGCAAACATAGGCGCTCTGGGCTACGACATAGCCGATGTAAAGATTCTCTTATCGATGCAGTCTCACTTCGACCACACCGCAGACCTCGCCCGCATCAAAGAAGAAACCGGCGCCAAAATGTATGCAACCGCACCCGATGTGCGCGTGCTGGAAGATGGCGGTTTTAGCGACCCTCACTTTGGTGGCTTTGAGACGTTCAGGCCGATCAAGGTCGATAAGATTGTTGGCGACGGCGAAGTCATTGAATTGGGGGACATAAAACTCACGGTTCATTACCACCCTGGCCATACCGAAGGTAGCTCTAGCTATGCGATGGCAGTGCAGGAGAATGGCAAGATCTACCATGTGCTGATAGCGAATATGGGCACCATCAATCCAGGGAAAAAGCTGGTGGTAGAGCCAACGTACCCCGGCGTGGCGGAAGATTTCGCCTATACCTACCGCACGCAAAAGGCGATGCCCGTTGATATCTGGGTTGCCGCGCACAAGAGCCAATACGGTTTCTACTACAAGTACGACCGCTCAAAGCCTTACAGCCCCGACACGTTCGTTGACCCGCAGGGGTTTGTAGACGCCGTGAAGCAACTCGAAGCGAGCTACCGGGTGCAATTGCAGCAAGAAACGACAGAACGTGAGGCGGCTAACGACAATTAGCGAGGGCTTGGCTGATGCCTACCTAACAAAGAACAAACCCCGCTCGTCTATTGTGATGATACGGATGCGTTATCGGCTCCGCGACGCGGTTCCTGCCAAATAGGCACCATGCTGTTCCAAACGCCGTCGCTCAGTCTGCGGTGATAAAACGCAGCCGCGACATGCGCGAAGATCAAGAAGAAACCCGTGTTGACGAAGATCTCATGAGCCAGCAGTAAGCCCTCCATGACACTGCCGGACCGAGGGCCACCCCAATAAAGACCACCGATGCCTAAGCCGGTTAGCGGGATCATCGCCAAGCAAAAATACATTCCCAAGTGCACTGCCTGAGAGGCGATTCTCATTCGGCTCGGCGCAGACGCGGACAACACAGTGGGCGTTGTTAAGCGCATATACGAGAAACGCGCAATAAGCAGAATGAGAAAGACCACGGCGAAGACCATCTCGTATTGCAGCAGAGTGTGGTCTGCAAGTTCTTCTAGCTCATCAAGTTGCTTGGAAAGCGCGTATAGGAATACGAGGATAAAACCCCAGTGCAAGATCTTTGCGGTTCGGCTGTGCTGGGGGACTGAGATCGAAGCGTTATGCATAAAAAGCCGGGGACAACGAGTTGCAAGAGAAAAAAGCGCATTTACCACCGTGATGCACGCCGTCGATAAGAAAGATTGTGCAGAATTCGTGGAATGCTGGCCTCGCACTGCATCGGATACACATCACAGAGTCATTTGTTTCCACTGAACTAACTCGTTTGGCTGTTGTTATTCAAAATTTCGCTTTTTTAGGCCTTCATATACAACTGTGGGCCGTCCGCCGTTGGGAAGATTGACACCCCTACAATGTCTCCCCGCTGAACC
>PBTJ01000087.1 GCA_002726925.1 Gammaproteobacteria bacterium
ATTTCGACATCGTAGAGATTGCGATTAAGCCAGCGGGCATAACGACGGGGCCGGCCAGTGCCCAAGGCGTAGTCTTCAAAGAGCGCACGAGTCGCCAAGGCGCGACTTTGCAGCTGGCCCACAGGTACCAACCAGTCTTCTGCCTCATAGGCATTTTGCCAGTCGGCATTGCCAGCAACGGCCTCCTGCAAAAGTTCATGGGCCTGCTCTACCACGTCACAGAGTTTGCCCATGGAAGGCAGCAGCGCCATGGATAAGTCCATAAGCGTGGCCGGGATATCGCCCTGCGGAAATCGATACACCTCTCGATCTTCTTCTTTGGTCTCGAAAGGCAAGGTATTCAGCCCCTCGGACAGCGCGNGCAAATGGCTAGTCAGCGCATCGGCTTCTGCCGCCGCACTGGTGGCAAGGCTGGTCAAATTTNCCGGTCGACCGAAACGCTGGGTCANCGAGCTGAGCACCTTNTTGACGTTATCGAGCCATTGNATGGTGCCGTTTACCCGCGCATTGGNAGANAANTGNTTNTGGGTTTTNTCCGCAATATGATGNGCCTCATCCAGAATNTAGATGCAGTCTTCAGGCTCTGGCAGCACGGCACCACCGCCAAGAGCGAGGTCTGCTAACACCAAGTCATGGTTGGCGACGATGACATCNGAGCCCTCGAGATGAGATCGGGCACGAAAGAACGGACACTGCTTAAAGAAAGAACAGCGATTTTTGCTGCAGCCACGATGATCAGTAGTCACGCCAGACCACGCGCCGTCTGANATACCCTCTGCCCAACTGTCGACCTCGCCATCCCATTGGCCTTGCGAG
Organism: Gammaproteobacteria bacterium; assembly: GCA_002726925.1. Taxonomy (GTDB): domain Bacteria; phylum Pseudomonadota; class Gammaproteobacteria; order Pseudomonadales; family Azotimanducaceae; genus UBA4421. The sequence continues at coordinate 817 of PBTJ01000087.1, forward strand.
AAACGATTGAGCATCTCTTGATAGAGCACCGTGTGGTCTTCATCGGTAGCATCAAAAATGGGAATTTCTTGCTGATCGGTATATTTCAGGTGGTCGTCGAGGCGTTTCAAACACAAGTAGCGCCCGCGACCCTTGGCTAGGGTAAGGCTGAACTTCAAACCCGCCCGCTCCTGAATATCTGGNAGATCCTGCAGAATCACTTGCTCTTGCAGAGCAACCGTTGCTGTGCTGAGCACGATGGTTTTGTTCAAACTTTGGGCTAGTGGAATGGCCGCAAGGCAATAGGCCGCTGTTTTACCGGTGCCGGTACCCGCCTCGACCACGGCAATACGATCTTCATCAGCAGACAGGGAACGAGCAATTTGCGCGATCATCTGACGCTGTCCGCGCCGAGGCTTAAAGTCTCGGGCCGCTAGCCAAGTCCGGTAAGCGGTTTGAATCTCGTCTTTTACGGCGTCGGTCAGGGCGGTCATAGCGCGGCACTGTGAAGCAAAACCAAGGTCGCGCCAAGGGAAATCATTGATACAGCGGGTAAGCGAAAGCGTACGCGCTAGGCGTGCTACACAGGGCCTCGCTTAGGCCTGCTTTTTCGGCATTACCGAAATCTCCATGGGCGCAAAGTGCTCCATGTCCACATCGATCAGGTAAGGGCCCTGTGCCGCCAGCGCACGATCCATCGCGTCAGCAAAGGCGTCTACGCTGTCCACCCGCTCGCCNGGAACACCCATGCTTTGCGCCATTTGCGCAAAGGCCACCTTGCCAAGGTCGGTTTCGTTGATACGCCCAAACCTGCTCTGCTGGAGATAGCGCAGGACCCCATAGCCAGAGTCGTTGAACACGCAAATGATGAGGGGCACTTGGTATTGGGCGCAGGTCGCCAATTCGGTGGCATGAAACATAAAGCCGCCATCACCATGAACCACCAGCGCTTTGGAACCCGTGCCCTGGTTGGCAATTGCCGCGCCAACACTCATCGGAAATCCCGGGCCAATGGCTCCAGAAGTTGGATTAATCGAGGTACGCGGCGCCATGATGGGGAACTGCTGATTACCCCAGTTATAGGCGGAGATCGTTTGGTCGCGCACAAAGGCCGAATTTGCGGGCAGCTTGGCACGGATGCAGTCCATGACTTGGGGCCAATCTGNNCCAAGGCGGCCGCGCATGGCTTGGCGAATGCCCACGCCCGCATGGAGTATTTTGTCGGTAAATTGAGCGTCATTGGCCTGCAGTTCGGGCAATCTTTGCTGTATGCCACGCANGGCCAAACGCGCATCGGCGACCANGCCGATGTGGGCATGGTGAGTGCGACCGACCATGTTGCCGTCGATATCAATCTGCACAAGCTTGCCCGGCGGCGTTTGTGCTGCAAATTGCCCGTCAACGCCCACAGCGAACTTGGTGCCAATCGCCAGAGTTAAATCGGCNTCCGCAATAGCCTGATACATGCCCGCCGAGTTGTAGTAGTTGCCGACGCAAAGCGGATGATCCTCGGGCAGCGCGCCGCGACCATCTACTGTCGTTAGCACTGGAATTTGTAGTTGCTCAGCCAACGCTTGCACTTCCGCATGGGCGCCAGCGGCAATGACGCCACCGCCCACCAGCAGAATTCGACGCTGGGACTGCTGTAGGGCATCGATGACCAAATCGAGTTTTTTCTCATCCGGCGCAAACTGATCATTGCCCGGCAGGGAAATCTCAACTGCTGCGTTTTCGGCGTATTGAATATCGATGGGAATTTCCAGCGCGCCCGGGGCACCGCGACCGGTGTACATATCGGTTAGCACCGCCCGCAGCGCAGGCCCGAGTTGTGANGGCGCTCGCGGGCTTTCAACCCGTCGGCAAACCGAGGCAAGCATGGGCACCTGCTGCTCGGCTTCATGTACGTAGGCGAGGCCTTTGCCATAAAAGACCGTTTCTGCCTGACCGGTAATGACGAGCACCCGGGAAGAACCGTACTGCGCCTCATACAGACCGGTAACCGTGTTCGAGGTGCCCGGACCCGTTGAAGCGATCATGACACCAAGCTTGCCGCTGGCTCGGGCATAGCCATCTGCCGCATGCGTACCCGCTTGCTCGTGTCTGACGTCGATGATGCGGGTTTTGCCGAGCCGATTAATGGCATCCAATATCGGCATATTGTGAATGCTGACAATGGCGAATACATGCTCGACTTGCATTTGCGCCAGCGCGTCGGCGATAAGATCTGCACCGGTAAAATTTGTCATCAAAGCCCCCTCTATGCTGACCTACAAGATACAGCGCAAAGCGGCTGTGCTAAAGCTTGGCGATAGTGCTCTGCGCGCTTAATCGAGCGACCCATTCAGACGTGGCGAGGATCCCGCGGCGCTTATCACGCGCCACAATCGCTCTGACGTCATAGGCATATCAAGGGNAGTCACACCCATGGGTGCCAGCGCGTCGATGGCGGCGTTAACCACCGCAGAGGGTGCGGCGCATGCCCCCCCTTCGCCAATACCCTTTACCCCAAGGTCATTATTGGGGTCTAACACTTCATGAAAGCTCACATCCATATCACTGATGTGNATGGCTCTGGGCATGGCGTAATCCATCAAGCTGCCGCTGAGTAGCTGACCGTCATCATCATAAACGGCATTCTCCAGCAGAGCTTGGCCGATGCCCATGGCCACCCCGCCATGCACCTGACCTGTGGCCAGTAGTGGGTTGATGACCCGACCGCAGTCGTCGACCGCCGTATACCTTACGACTTCGATTGCGCCGGTATCGNGATCTATTTCCACCTCGGCCACATGAGCGCCGTTGGGAAAGGTATAGCCACCGCCACGNTCGTAGCGCAAGGTTTTGCTGAGCACGCGCCCGCCAAATTGCGGCTGTTGGGACGCCTCAGCCACCTGCTGCAACGATATTTGAGCTTCCGTAGCCTGCGACATAAATAGACCGTCGGCATATTGCACTTGCTCTACCGGTGTTTGAATCAGCTCTGCTGCTATGGCCTTGGCGTCTTCGACCAAGGCCAGACCGGCGCGCTGCACCGCAATGCCGCCCATTTGCGAGGAACGCGAACCTCCGGTGCCGCCACCGAAGGCCACAACGTCGGTATCGCCTTGAATGATGTTAATGTCCTCGAAATCGACGCCCAGTGTCTCGCTGAGAATTTGTGCGTAAGTCGTCCGATGGCCTTGTCCGTGGGAGAAGGTGCCAACGACGACATCGATTCGACCGTCTTCAGCGACACTGATCACCGCCTCTTCCTCGGGCCCACCACCGCTGGATTCGACGTAGAAACCAACACCCCTGCCCCGCAGTAGACCGTTATCTGTGCTGGCCTGCTGGCGCTGGGCGTAGCCTGACCAGTCACTGCGCTGCAGCGCCATATCCAGCGTTTTGCTNAATTCACCGCTACTAATCGTGACCCCAGAAGGCAACTGATAAGGCATATCGGCAGGCGCGATAAAGTTGCGCTTGCGCAGTTCGATNGCGTCACAGCCGATTTGNCGAGCAGCAGCGTCNAGCAAGCGCTCCATCACGTAACAGGCTTCAGGGCGGCCTGCACCGCGGTATGCACCGACNGGCATGGTGTTGGTAAAAACGCATCGCACAGAATGGTGAACGTGGGGTATTCGATACACCGAACCGACTATCCGTCCGCCCGCCATGGTGGGGACGAAGGGTCCGGCGTTGGAGCAGTAAGCACCGAGATTAGCCGTCGTATCAACGCGGACTGCGAGTAGGTTACCGTCGGCATCAAAGCTGCCAGTGACCTCGGTCAAATTGTCGCGACCGTGGTTATCGCTCAAGAACATTTCCGAGCGGTCGCCAGTGAATTTAACGGGGCGCCCGAGAGCCATGGCGGCGTGGGCGGCAACACAGACTTCCGAATGTACCTCGCCGCGCACACCGAAACCGCCACCGGTATCTGGTGAGATCACACGTATTTTGTCGGTGGCCATTGAGAATACCTTGGCGAGGACCGCGCGCTGGCCCAATGCCCCTTGGCTTGGGTTATACAGACTAAAGCCGTCATCCAAAGGCTCCACCAATGTAGCACGGGGCTCCAATGGACTCGGCACAACGCGGTTATTCGCCAGCCTCAGGTTAACCCGATGAACACCGCTAGCCAGCACTTGATCAACGTCTGCGGCGGAGCCTTGCTCAAAGTGCACGCATAGGTTGCTATCGTTACCCTCATGCAGAGGCTGGGTGTCTGGATCTAGTGCCCGGCCAGGGTCACTGCAGGCAGGCAAGTCGTCAACACTTAACTCGATTGCCTCCAGCGCATCCAGTGCTTGTTCAGCCGTCTGAGCCACCACGGCGGCGATAGCCTGCCCAACGAACAGTATCTTTTGCTCTGCCAGTATCGGGCGGTGAGGAATAAAGGCGGGCTCACCTTGTGCGTTTTTCAGCACGGCCCGACATGGCAGACCGCCCAAATGCTGCAGATTTTGCGAGGTATAAACCGCTTCAACGCCCGGGCGATTCAGGGCCTGGCTCACGTCGAGCTGAGTGATATGACCGTGTGCATAGGGAGAGCGCAGCATGCGTATGTGCAATTGGTTGGGCCGGTTGATATCGTCTGTGTATTGACCACCACCGGTGATCAGGCGCGGATCCTCAGTGCGCGGCACACTTTGACCAATTCCAAATTTCACGAAAAATTTTGCTCCAAGTTCAGACCAGTATTCAGCCCACCAAGCTAGGACACGGCCTCAGCGACCACAGGGTTGCTCAGAGTGCCAATGGGTTTGACTTCAACCTCGATCAAATCGCCATCGTCCATAAATACCGGCGGGGTGCGGGCAGCGCCGACGCCGCCGGGGGTGCCTGTGACAATCACATCACCGGGTTTGAGTTCAACGAAGGTTGAGCAGTATTCCAATATCTCCTCAAAGCCGTGCACCAGTAAATTTGAGGTGGCGTTTTGCATCACCTCGCCGTTTAGCCTCGTCGTGATTTCCATGGCATCCAAATCGCCAATTTCGTCCAAGGTCATCATCCACGGCCCAAATCCGCCGGTGCTGGCAAAATTCTTGCCCGGCGTGAACTGGCTGGTCTGGCGCTGATAGTCGCGCACGCTGCCGTCGTTATAAATGGCAAAGCCCGCGATATGCTCACGCGCCTGAGCTGGCTTAATACGCCGGCCGGCCTTACCAACAATCAGCGCAATTTCGCCTTCAAAATCTAACGAGGTGGACTCCAGGGGCCGCACCATGGGTGCGTTGTGGCCCATTTGCGCGTCGGCAAAGCGCACGAAAATGGTGGGATAACCCTCACCGCCGCGACCTGTCTCTTCTTGGTGGGCTTTGTAATTCAGACCCACACACATGATTTTTGCCGGATCAGTAATGGTTGGCAGGTACACCACATCGGCGAGCGCGACATCGGCGCTGGCACCACATTGGGCAGGAAGATCGGTTAACGCATCTGCGGCAATCGCTTCACGCAGAGACGCAAAATCACTGCCCGCACCCGCATCGACCACGCCTTCGCCGCTCGCGGCATCGCCAACCACATAGCCAAAAGTCTCAGACCCATCGCGCAAAAAAGAAAGCCAGCGCATCCTTTACTCCCGTGAGTTTTAGTCAAACATGATGACGCTGCGGGCAATCTCCCCGGTTTCCAGCGCAGCCATGCCTTCGTTGATATCAGACAGGGCAATACGATTGGAAATCATATCGTCCAGATGCAGCTTGCCCTGCAGATAAAAATCGACGAAGCGCGGCATATCAACGCGAAATCGATTGGACCCCATCATGGAACCCTGAATCTTCTTCTCGGCTAAGAAATCCACACCATGCAGCTCGACCATTTGGCCCGGCGGAATCATGCCAATGACCGTGGCTGTACCCCCGGGTCGCAACATACGAAATGCCTGCTCTGCGGTNGCTTTNAGGCCGATGGCTTCAAAGGAGTAATGCACCCCACCGCCGGTCAATTCGCGAACGTTTTCGATGGCCTCACCGTCGCTGGCATCAACCAAATCCGTTGCGCCAAATTTACGCGCAAGCTCNAGCTTAGAAGCCACCATATCTACTGCGATGATGCGTGACGCCCCGGCCAGCGCTGCGCCGTTAATGGCAGACAGTCCAATACCGCCACAGCCAATCACCGCCACCGTCGAACCTGGCTCTACTGAAGCGGTATGAATAACCGCGCCGATACCCGTCGTCACACCACAACCAATCAGTGCGGCGCGATCCATGGGCATATCCTCACGCACTTTCACCAAGGCGTGTTCGTGCACCAGCATCATCTCGGCAAAGGAGCCCAGTTGTGCGAACGGTGTCAGCGGTTGATCGTTATGGCTGATGCGCGGCTCTTCTTCTTTGCCGCGACTCATTTCCGGCTCTTGGCAAAGTGACAGATGGCCGGTTAGACACTGATCGCAGTGACCGCAAAAAACCGACAGACACGTAATGACATGGTCGCCGGGCTTAACGTAGTGCACATCGCTACCGACCTGCTCAACAACGCCAGCGCTTTCATGACCCAGTACCATGGGCAGCTTCCCGGGGTAGCTGCCATTGAAAAAGTGCATGTCGCTATGACAGATACCCGCCGCTTTTGTGCGGATCAAAACCTCTCGAGGACCGGGCTTGGAAACCGTGACTTCCTCGATCTCCATCGGCTTATTTACTTCACGAAATACTGCAGCCTTCATGACATCTCCCGTTAACATGAATCGAAGTTCGAGTGTGCCATAGCGGTTAGGGCAAAAGAATATGTGATGAGTAGGTTGGCTTGCGCTCCTGCGAAGCCCAACGCGCGAATTTACTCGCTGATTAAACCGCCCAAATTTGCGGCAACAATGGCTTGCGCAGCATCCATAGCNGCGCGCATACCGGTAGCATCGGCGACACCCTTGCCGGCAATATCAAAGGCGGTGCCATGATCGACAGACGTGCGCACCATGGGAATACCNAGGGTTGCCGTGGTGGATTCGTGGAAATTGTGCACCTTGATCGCAATATGGCCTTGGTCGTGATACAGCGCCAGCACGACATCAAATTCACCAGCAATCGCGCGGTTGAATACGGAATCTGCCGGCAGCGGGCCAGTGGCGTCGATACCTGCCTGCCTGGCACTAGCGACGGCGGGTGTCAGCTCTTCGATTTCCTCGCGGCCAAGTAATCCACCNTCGCCACCATGAGGATTCAAGGCGGCTACGGCGATGCGTGGCTGCGCGAGGCCCCACTGAGTCAGGGTGTCGTGTATAAGGTGCAGCTTGCCGAGCACCTGCGCAGCAGTNACAAATTCNACTGCCTTGGCGAGGGATTTATGGGTCGAAAGGTGAACTACTCGCAAACCTGGCGTCATCAACATGGTGGCGGTTTGGCTAACGCCCGCCAGACGAGCGAGGATTTCCTGATGACCAATGTCGTTGACATAACCGGCGGTATGAATGGCTTCTTTGTTTATTGGCGCCGTCACCATGGCGGCCAGTTCACCATTTAGACAACGCTTGGCTGCCCACTCCACTGCCTGCACCGCAAGATCGCCACAGGCTGATNGCACCTGACCAAGGCGAAAGTCTGCGGGCTCCGGCATGCCGAGGTCGAGCAAATTCCAGCCGGGTATCGCTTCATCAGGAGCAGCGATGTGATGTAACGGAGGCAAGGCTCGTGACAGAGTTTCAGCGCCNTTCTCCAACGCCCAGTGAGCGCCGACTAAAATCCATCGGGTATGCTCCGTCGCAGTTTTTTTGCCGCGGGCATCTTCATTGCCATTGCCATCGCCATTGCCATCGCCATCGCCATCGCCATCTAGGAGNGTTCGCACAAGAATTTCGGGGCCGATNCCGGCAGGGTCACCCATGGTGATGGCGATAGGTAAGGANGAAGCNCTAGATGTGGTCGCCATAGTCCGTCTTTAAATTACCGAGCGTTGTCCTACTGTGGCACCGAACCCTGTCTGGGCCAAGGNCAGGTTNGTGGATCGCCCGAACCACCTTGATCATCAAAAGTTNATATTTTGATTGATTTTTATTGCTGTATATTTATACAGTAATTGCTTCACAGGAATTTCCAAACAGGCGCCCTTCCATGCAGTCTCTCAGCGATTTAGTCGACAGTTTTNATCTATACGCCGTGTGCGAGACCTGCCAGCGCCAAACAAAACTCGATGTGGAAACACTCATAAAGCGGTTGGGTGGCGACACCGAAGTGCACAAAATGCGCTCGAAACTGAAGTGTCGTGTGTGTCACACGCGCACCGAAGATTTACGCATCGTCTACGTCGGCAGAAAGGATCAAGAGGCAATTTTTCAGTACCGGCGCTGAAGGCNAGCGCGTTTAGAGCATTTCGGTGTCAGTTAGGGTTAAACCAAAACCCTCAACACCAACATAATCGACACTGCGCCCNGCGATTAGGCGAATTTTGCTCAAACCCAGGTCGCGCAGTATTTGTGCGCCCACGCCCACCTCGAGCCATTGGCTGCGCCGCTCGTCCTCACGACTTTGGGATTCGAAATCTTCCAGCGGCACACCGACAAATCCGGTGCGTAAATAGATCAATACGCCACCGCCCAGAGCTTCGATGCGCTGCATGGCTGCATTCAACAGGTTGCTAGCGTGCTCGCTAGATTGAGCGCCAAATACGTCTTCCACTAATTTCTCCCGNTGTATACGCACGGGCACAGACTCCATGGCGTGAATATCGCCAAACACTAAGGCGATATGCTCGGCATCCTCGAACTTAGTTTTGTAGCCGTAGGCTTGGGCCTTACCAATCGCAGTTGATACCGCAAAGTCATAGCTGCGCTGGACCAACTGCTCGCGCTGCTGCCGATAAGCGATGAGGTCCGCAATGGTGATGATTTTCAGGCCGTGTTCGCGCGAAAATGCCATAAGTTCTGGCAGGCGCTGTACCGTGCCATCGTCGTTCACAAGCTCCGCCAGCAAGCCGACCGGCGGCAGCCCCGCCAANGTTGCCAAGTCCGTACCCGCCTCGGTATGACCAGAGCGCACCAGCACTCCACCTTGGCGTGCCACCAAGGGGAAGATATGACCGGGGCGCACAAAATCGTCTGCGCTCACGTTGCTGTTGGTCAACGCTTGCGTGGTGGCCGCGCGTTCTTCGGCAGAGATGCCTGTGGTGAGGCCTTCTTTGTAATCGATCGATACGGTAAAGGCCGTGCTCATAGGAGCATCGTTGCGCGANACCATGGGGTCTAGATGCAGTTTTACTGCCTGCTCTTGCAGAATCGGAGTGCACAAGATGCCGCTGGTNTGACGAATCATGAATGCCACAGCCTCGGGTGTGGCCTTGCTCGCAGCCATGATGAGATCGCCCTCGTTTTCGCGGTCGTCGTCATCGACCACCATGACCATTTCACCCTGTCGAATCGCGGTGAGAGCTTCTTCGATGGTGTTAAAAACAGTTGGGTCGGTGTCGTTGCTCATGGCCTCGTCGCTCTATCAAAAACNGTGCGAGAGACTAGCACAGGCAAATATGTGCAAACAGTGATGGCACGTGTTACCTAGATCGCTTGAGCATCGCGCAGGCGGGCGACCTCGTTGGCGTCCATGCCAAGAAACTCCAGCAACACCGATTCGCTGTGCGCGCCGAGGCTCGGCATATCAGGCACGCGAGGTGTTTGCATGCCTTTAAAACGAATCGGTGTGTGAAACTTGAGCGATTGATCGCCCCATTTATCTTCAGCCCAAGCAAGGGTGCCGCGGGCTAATAGCTGCGGGTCATTGACCACATCCTCAAGGGTTTGAACTGGGGCGCAAATCATGCCGGCGCTTTGCGCGATGGCGAAAATCTCAGCCTTGGTCAGAGTTCGCGTCCATGCTTCTACCAACGCGTCTACCTCATCCATGTTGCGCACACGATCTTTGGTGCGTGCAAATCGCGCGTCGGTTTTCAGTTCGGGGCGCCCCATGGCATCGCACAGGCGNAGCCAATGCTCGCCGCGAAAGCAAATCATCGCTACATGGCCATCCTTGGCCTGATAGACGTTATAAGGCGCCAGCGCCATTCCGGAATGCCGATTGCCGGTTCTGGCGGGTTGATGGCCCAACTGAAAATATGTGCCTAGCTGAGTCGCCAGTGCGGGGAATACGCAGTCCTGCATAGAAATGTCGATGACGGCACCCTTGCCCGTTTGCTCGCGCTGATACAGGGCAGAAACGATGCCTGCATATAAATGCGCCCCGCCTAAAATATCGCAAAACGCTGCGCCCGCCTTGGTCGGTGGGCTGTCGGCATCACCGGTAACACTCATCACACCACTCATGGCCTGCAGGGTAATGTCCATGCCGAGATAGTCACGATAAGGCCCGCTACCGCCATAACCGGTGCCNGCTGCATAAATGAGTCGCGGGTTCAGTGCACACAGTATATCGCTGCCCAGCCCATTATCCGCCAACGTGCCGGGAGAGAAATTTTCCAGTACCACGTCGACCTGAGGCACTAAGTCTTTAATCAGCTGCCGTCCATCGGGGTGCTTGATATTGGCGGTTATACACTCCTTTGCGCTATTGAACATGCGAAAGGGAAAGCTAGGCTTCGCCGAACCGCTGCGGCCGCGCAGGCTCTCACCAGTGGGAGACTCTACTTTTATGACACGGGCACCAGCCTGTGCCAGCAAGAAACCGCAATAAGGGCCGTTATACACCTGCCCAAAGTCTAAAACCGTCAGCCCTGCCAGCGGTGTTGCCNTGGTCATCTATCTCACTCCCCGTTGATCCCTCATTCGATAGCGAACGCGACCACATAGTCTGCGCTACTGCCCAAGGGTGAACGCGTATCGCCTCCCGCTGCGATCACCACAAACTGTTTGGCGTTGCCTTCGCTGTCTTTCACAGCATAACTCATCGGTGTGGCGTTACCCGGCGCAGGCAGCGCGTGCTGCCAAAGCAGCTCGCCGCTATCCACGTCATAGGCATTTAGCTTGCTCTCAAACATCGAACCCAAAAAGAACACACCCGTCGTCGTCAGTAGCGGCCCACCGTTTTGGGGCAAGCCGATACTGAACACTTTGGCAGGAAAGTTACCGTGCGGTCGACGCCATCGCTGTCGTTGTTCATTGATGTCGATCACCATCACTTCGCCCAAGGGAAATCCACTACANGGCANAAGACCGAGGTAGGGATCAAACGNAATATGTCTCGCCATGGCGTAATCGGCTCCTGCCTGCACGCCAAGCTCAACATCATCGCCGATCTCAAAATAAGCGCGGTAGGCCTCATACGCGGCTTGGCGCTCCTGCATGGGTCGGTCAACATCACCCATGGCCTCAAGCAACTCTGGCGGCGCCTTGGATTTGTCGAGCAACTTGGTGCGAAAGGCGAGGTTATTACTGTGCAAGGCAATCAAGCCGCGCTCGGCGTCTACTGCGACGCCACCCCAATTGGTCGCCCCCATATTGCTCGGCAAGCCAATGGTCCATTGCTCGGTAATCGGCGTGTATATCTCTCCAACTTGGCTCTCTTCTTCCATCCTGCCGCAAATGCCCATTGGGGACTGGCCCCTCTCATACCGCCGCGACACCTGAAAAGCGTCAGGAGGAAAGGGCTGCGTGGGAGACAGTTGATCTTTGAGCGGTCCGAAACGNGGCACCTCTCGACTTTCAACCTCAATCAGGGGTTCGCCGGTTTCACGATTGAGGACGAAGATAAAGCCCATCTTGGTACTTTGGATAAGNGCGGGAACTGATTGGCCCTCCAGCTGCAGNTCTACAATCGAGGGNATCGATGGCACATCAAAATCCCAAAAGTCGCGTTCAACCGTTTTAAAGTNCCAAATCAACTCTCCGGTGCTGCCACGNAGCGCGACAACGGAAGATCCATAGTGCGCCATATCCGGCCCNGGGTTGCGAGCGTAGTCTGGAGCGGGATTTCCCGTAGGCAGAAATACCATGTCGCGCTGTTCATCTACCGCGAAACCGGCCCAAACGTTGGGGGTACCTAAGGCATAGCCGGCATCGCTCACCAAGCCGGTTGCATAATCAAAATCCGGCGGCGCCAAATCAAAGGCCCAAAGCAGTTCGCCACTGCGCACGTCATAGCCGCGCACCACGCCGCTCGGAGCATCAATGCGCTGATTGTCNGCAACGGCAGAGCCCACCACCACCACGTCGCCGACAACCGCCGGAGGTGAGGACACCTGATACTCCTGTGCCCAAGAAAGCTGACCAACACCAGCCTGCAGATCGATTTCACCATCGTCGCCAAAGTCCGCACACACCTGGCCCGTACGACCATCTAACGCAATAAGCCGAGCGTCGTTTGTGGCCGTAAACAGGCGATTAGCGCACAGTGCCGCCGTCTGCCCCACAACTTGCGCGGCCGCCGGCGCCGCACTTGGCCATTGGGCCAACGCGCGACAATTCGCCAAATTGGGGTAGCGCACCCGCGCCAACTGCGGGTCATAGGCCCAAACCTTGGCACCAGTTAATGGATCGAGGGCAGAAACCTTGTTGAACGGACTGCAGACCACCAGCAGCCCGTTGGCGAGTATGGGTGTGTTTTGAAAAATCTCGTTGGCATCACCGGTGCGAAATGTCCAAGCAGGTTTGAGGCGCTGGACATTCTCTTTGGAGATCAGCGCGACGTCGGTAAAACGTGAACTGCCCGGCCCCGCATGGCTGGGCCAAGGTGAGGTAACGCGAGCCGTCGCCTCGGCCTCATCCGGCACCTGCAGCGCTGCGAAATCTGTCGTGCTGCAACTGCTCAGAACTAAGGCAATTACCATAGTCGCAACACAGTGAAGCTTGATTGAGCGAACCGCGGTTACAAGCATGGTCGGCCTCGGGTCTTCGACGTCGGAAGCCGCAATATTGATACAGCCTCTCGATGCACACAATGACGCAACGTCGTTCGCCGCTTGGACAATCGTATTCGTCAGCGAGAGTGCTGCCCGATGACGGCTAGTGTGGTTACTGCGCTACAGGTTGGGCGATTCCTTAAGACTCAGGTTGCTGTTTCAACGAGCGCTCGCTTAGCGTTGTTTGGATGCTGCTGAGCGTGGACCTATCGATTCGATAACCCAAATAAACGAAACCAGCGATGATGCCGCCAATCATCGCGAATGGACCGTCAACGATGCCGAGACGAAAAAGAATATCGACGGGCACTTCACTGGGCACCGACTGGGGCGGCATCATGACGTAATACTGCAGCGCAAACCCCGCCACGATATGGCCAATCGCATTCATCGCTTTAGCAAAGAACGCGCGAGCCGAGTAGAAAATACCCTCTAGGCGCATCCCCGTATTCAACTCGTGCTCATCCGCGATATCCGCCAGTGCGGACATCACACTGATATTCAGCACCGTGCCGAAAAAGGACGAAAAACATCCCATGGCGATGATGAAGACCACAAGGGACCAAGAACCCCTCTCCGGCGCTAGGCCAAGGAGTGACAGGTTGACTGCCATCGACCAGAAGACGCTCAAGCCAATAGCAGAGACGAATATCGTCCAGCGTTTATCAAATCGATCATGCAATCGAGCAGAGAAGAAAAAACCCGCGTGGGCGCCAATGATGCTGTAGATCACCAAAAACCCGATCTGATACGGCGTTAGTTCCCAGAAAAACGTGCCCATGTAGATCGACAACGTCTCATGGGTACCGGCGGTAAGCGAGAGGAAGAACAAGCCCAGCAACAGGTACAGGTAATTGCGATTTTGCAGCACTGACCAGATATCAACGTAAAACGCGCGCAATGATGTTTTGCCCAGCGGGATATTCTCGTTGCGTTTGAGATGTTCGATTTGATCGCGCGTACCAAACGCGCAGGCAAAAATGGAAATCAAAATAATCGCGCAGGCGCTTAGAGCCACCCACGTGTAGGCAGGCCGATAAAGTTGCCCACCTTGATCCGCGAATATGAAGCCAAAAACCACGAACCATGCGAGCACTTGCATGATCATGTTGCCGTAGAGGCCAAACAGATTGTTGAAGGCCATCACCCGAGTACGCTCTAGGTAGTCGGTGGACAGCTCGGCGCCCATCGCCAAATGAGGTACGACATAAAAGGTTTGAAAGGTTCGCTGCAAAATGGTGAACACACAGAGCCAGGAAAACAACAGTGTGTGGGACTCCACAATAAACTGTGGTGGGTGAAAAATTAGAAAGACACAGATGGCCAGCGGTATCGGCGCGGTGAACAGAAATGGATGCCGGCGACCAAAGCGAGAGCGAAAGCGGTCGGAAACCGCGCCGATCAGCGGGTCCGTAATGGCGTCAGCGAAGATAGCCAACGCCAAGGCAGTGCCCGCCAAACCTGCAGGCAAGCCAAGAATCTGCTGGTAAAAAATCAAGCCAAGGGCGTTGAAGATCCACATGGATGCGGTCTCTCCGCCAGCGCCAATACCAAAGTACACCTTGGTACGAAGCGCGACAGCGCCGGATGACCCCGAGGATTGCGCCGCCGTCGCCCCTTGCCCTGAACCGTCCGATGGTGGCGCTGCGCCATCGGGATGAATCTTGTCGCTCATTTTTTCTCCCCAGCCTCTGGGTCAAAACACTATCACGGCACCAAAAACAAAAACTCCCGGGCATTAGCGTCAATCCCGAGCACGCTGCTGGAATCATCGAAGCGATTTATCGCGGCAAATCGTGCGACTAACGAGCGAAACTAAGTCGACCGACGACATAGGATTACCGATCCGATTCGCTATTTTGGGTGGGTTTGGTCAACAAAAAGTAAGGCTGAAAAGCGCCTGCTTGGCGATTCGGCGGGGCGAGCACTGTTCGAGATCCAAACAATCAACCCGGAACTGCGTAATCCGTGATGACCAATACAAAAAATAAGAGATATGGCGCACCCGGCAGGACTCGAACCTGCAACCCCCAGGTTCGAAGCCTGGTATTCTATCCAGTTGAACTACAGGTGCGCTGAACGCGTGACGACTCACGCGAGGGACCGGAATGTTGCACCAGCCTCTGTCCACACGCAAGCATGCGGCAGACTTTGCCGCGGATGTTGCTAACTTCGCAGCAACTGTCCGGGCACTGCACCGCTATGTTCATTATTCGTCAGCAAAATCTCGCCGTTAACCACGGTGTTTAAAATGCCATCAGCCGTTTGTTTTAGGCGCTTCGCACCGGCAGGCAAGTCGTGCACCACGTCTGGCATTCTCGCCCCTATGGTGTCGGCATCGAATACCACCAAGTCTGCTGCCATGCCCTCGCGTATCAAGCCGCGATCGTGCAGCCCCCACATGGTGGCGGTGTTATAGGTGATCTGTTTGATGGCTTCTTCCAGTGTCATCGCCTGCTTTTCACGCACCCAGTAGCTGAGCAAATGGGTTTGCAGCGAGGAGTCCATGATCTGCGATACGTGGGCGCCAGAGTCGGAAAAGGTAATGACTGAACGTGGGTGCTTCATCATATCCAGCACTTGGGCCTGATCCTCGTTTGCAATCGGTTGGCGGAAGAACATTTTCAAATCTCGCTGAAGCGCCATGTCGATCATCAATTCAACCGGGTGCACGCCTTTTGCTCGAGCAAGTTCTGCCATTGAAGGCTTGTCATACACCATGTCATCCATGGGATAGATGTAATCCCACTCTGGAGGGCGTGCTTCCGCGCCGACAACTCTCGGACCCGTATATTCACGACTGCCGATCTCGATCAACTTGCCCTTGATTTC
>PBTJ01000010.1 GCA_002726925.1 Gammaproteobacteria bacterium
CCTACTGCGGCATAAGTCAGTAGTCCAAGAACCAACAACGCGTTGGCGAGCTGCTGTGTTGTCGCGGACGCTCGCTTGGCGCTACGTAATATCGAATCGACGACGAACATCCTCTCCTAAAGCTTCCTTTAGTGGATCCAGCCAAGGCTCATAGTTTTGCCAAGCGTCAAGCGCGGTTCGAAATATCGGCTGCCGAACCTGCTCGGAACTGGGTGTGCGCACATTGCGCTTGGTCTTGTGAAAGTCGATGCAGCTTTGCTCGAAAGGCAGCCCACAAAAATTCAGCATGCGACGCACCTGCGTCTCAAGATCATCCACCAGGTCCTCATGCTGCACGCGGAGAATAAAACCGGGCAGGACCTCGTCCCAGTGATCCATCAATTCGACATAGTCGCGGTAGTAAGTGCCTATCTCCGATAACCCGTAGGTAAACTCTTGGCCTTCAAAAAAAAGCTGCTTAAATCCACTGAAACAGCAAGACATCGGATGACGGCGTGCATCAATGACTTTTGCATTGGGCAGGATCATTTTAATTAAGCCGACATCGCGAAAGTTATTTGGCATCTTATCGATAAAGAATTGGCCTCCTTCTCTATGGATCTGCGTCTCGTCAATGTAGGTCTGACCCAATTTTTGCGCCATGTCAGGCGTCAAGTGATTCAATATCATGGGGTATCTTGGCTCTTCATTGACCATACGCCGGCCATTGAGGCGGTGGGCGATGGCAGGGATATTATTCAGCTCCAATGTGCCATCTACCAGCGAGTGCGATGCCAAAATCTGCTCGAGCAATGTAGAACCCGCCCGAGGCAGGCCAACAATAAAAATTGGGTCTGGCGCCGAACAACCCGCGTCACCAAAATTTTCGAACATTTGCGCTGTGCAAACCGTTCTTTGCTGGGCCAACTTAAAAGTCATCCTATCTTTGTCGTACTGGGTCTGAGCGTTTTTCAGCTGGTTCCCAAGCAAATAGTGCTCCGCCGCCGATTGATAATCCTGCGCGTCCTCCATCGCCTTGCCTAAAGCGAAACAAAGATGGATCTTATCGTCTACGGAAGTGCTCTCTGCGTGTTGTTTTTCGCGCATTTGCGCAATTTCTGCATCCTCAAACCTATAGGTTTTTAGATTTGCCAAACTCCAGAAGGCATCACCAAAATCTGACTTGGCTCGATAAACAGCTCGATAAGCTTCAACCGCCTCGTCAACGCGGCCTACCGTTTTTAACGCATGTCCTCGAAGCAGGTGGGCAGGAGCAGCATTCGGGTCAAGTTCAACGAACTCGTTGTAAAGGGCTAGCGCTTCGTCAAAGCGACCCACAGCTACGCACTGATTCGCATAGGCAAAACGATATTTGTTATTGTCGGGCTCGCTCTCTAGCAATATTTCGGCTTGCGCCATACAAAGCTCAAATTTTTGCCGCTTGTAAAGCACATTCATATAGTCAAAACGCACCAGTTTGTCGTTAGGCTCGTAAACTAAAGCGCTTTCAAGAATAAACTCCGCATCATCCAAGACGTGGGTTTTGACACCCAAATCGGCCAATAGACGCATCCCTTCAATATTTTTTGGGTGCCTTTGCAAAAAGCTTCGACATAACTGCTCAGCCTTGGCTAGTTTTCCCTCCTCCATCATATTCCTGACGCCCAATAGCTCGGGCGGAAGTGCGGCTAAGCGCTCGAACTGATCTTTAAAAGAATCGTATGCTTTGGGGTCGGTATCTCGGTTCGTCAGCTCCGCTAGCAGCCGCCAGCTCGCTATTAGACTACTGTTTTGACGCACCGCCTGCTGAAACGCAGCGCGGGCGCCAGCCGTGTCATTGAAGGCGAGTAGCGTATGGCCTCGCTCCTGCCAGGCGCGGCCGTAAGAAGGCTCAATGTCGATTAACTTTTGCAGCGAAGCTAGCGCACCTTCGAGATTGCCTTCATATCGCAGGGCCACAGACACAAAATACAAAGCCTCAGAGTGGTTGGGATAGTCCGCCAGCAATCGCTCTAGGAGTTCTCGTGCTGCGACGAAATTACCCGACTGAATTTCAGCCTTGCCTTTGGTCAGTAGCTCAGCAGCCGCAGCAACCTTCAAGGAATCATCGCTACGATCTCTTTGTTCAAAACCAGACATAGAAATTACCGTTACGTTGAAAATTCAAATGCTTTGGCCGCGCTTAATTCTAAAACCTCATACCTAAAACAAGAAAGGCGAGCCTAAGCTCGCCTTTATCTC
Source organism: Gammaproteobacteria bacterium (assembly GCA_002726925.1). Lineage (GTDB taxonomy): Bacteria > Pseudomonadota > Gammaproteobacteria > Pseudomonadales > Azotimanducaceae > UBA4421. Next base: position 2,221 of record PBTJ01000010.1, read on the forward strand.
GAGTCCGTTAATACGAACCTGAGCTAGCAGCTATTGATTAAAATCATAGCTAAAGCGCATGCCGATAGTACGAGGGCGATTAGTAGTAGTCCTTTCTAAGAAGTCCTGGCGATTAATATGCAGTTGCGCACGCTCGTCAGTCAGGTTGTCAACATAAAGCTCAACGCCCAAACCAGTATCAGTGGTGATCCCAATCGCAGCGTCCATCACAACGTAGCTGTCCTGCATGGTATTTGGCTCTGTCGCAGTGTCGACAATAGAGTTCAGTGCTTCATCGGAATACTTGCCGCCTATCTGCCAGTAACCTTCTCGGCCGCCGGACATATCCCAATAATAACGCGCCCGGAGATTACCTTGAAATTCGGGTGTTAACGGCAGGGGACGGCCAGCATCTTGGACAACGAAAGAAAAACCCGGGTCAACGTAGACCAACTCTGTTTCATTGTATGACATCGCACCAAACAAGCTCAGATTATCGTTGATCGCCCAAACCATATCCATTTCGATGCCGTTAATTTCTGCGTCACCGCCGTTATCGACAATGGTAAAAATAGAAATATTCTGTGAATCAAATTGTGAGACCTGAATATTTTCCCAGTCGATTTGGTAAATCGAGCCATTCAGGCGCATTTGTCCGTCGAGCAAAACGGCCTTCCAACCCAGCTCTAGATTTTCAAGCGTATCCGATTCGAACTTGTAAGGTAGACAGTATCCAGGGAACCCATTATCGGGATTTGCGTCCACTTCGGCGCACTCAGTGCCGGGACTGTACGTGCCTTTTTGAGCAGCGCCACGATTAAATCCAGGTGGACGATAACCCTCTGACGACGTCACATAGAGCAACAAGTCATCAGTAGGTGTCCAAGTCACCGTGAATTTGGTTATCGTGTCGGTAGTGCTAATAGGCTGTAAAACATTGAACTTCTGCTCGTAATCTCTGCCACCGGTAACGTTAGGCCGCACGTCATTTGTTGGGTCAGCATCATCTACAAAAAGTGGCCGGTTTCCGTAACGCCATGCGCCATATCCCGTAAAACCATACTCTAAGTCGTAATAACGCGCTGAGCCGGCAACCGTTAGGTTTTCAGTAAGGTCATAGGAGATCTCACCGAAAATCGCGATTTGCTCTTCATTGCGGTGATTGTCATTACGGAAATGCGTGGCCGCATTTGTCAAGCCGCGTGCATTTGCTGCTGCGCCATCAAGCGCCGAGTTGAGGTTTATATCGATTGGCGCGAACCCTGCTTCAGCAGGCGCCAAATAATTGAAGTTCCCTACATGAAGAATTTCGGAATCTTCATAGAAGACGCCACCGGTAAAGCGAAGAGGCTTGTCAGGGTCAGTTGAGACGCGCACTTCATGGGTCATTCGCGTATTTTCGTTCTCTGCGTTGAAGTTATTAGCCGGATTACCGCATTCAATAACGCCGGTATTACCACTCAGCGTAGGATCCCAGCTGTAGTTAGCCTGACCAACATCCAAGCCGTGGTAAAAAGTGCCTGTGAGATATTCGCACTGATAGCCAGGTATGAATGCGCCAATGTTGGAATAACCGGTGTAGTCCAATCGCTGAGACACTTCACGATCCAGATAGGCTCCTGTGTAAAGCAGATCAAGAGCTCCGGCCCGACCCTCTAGGGTCCACGCGAATTGGGTAAACTCGTCCTCCAGCGAATCTTCGGTGAAACGGGCAACTTTCAAATCCCCGAGCGCCTCGTCGTAATCAAACACACCTTGAGTCTTCAGCGACTGTTGCGTGAACTGCAGAAGGGCTGACCATTCATCATTAATCAGATACTTGGCACCCAATCGAACACCCTGATACGAAGCGTCATTGAAGTCGTCTTCGACCAAGCCCGAGCTCGAGGCGGTGGCGTAGGTTACAGGGATCGTAACGCCTCCCGGGCCTACGACAGTGCCATCGCCGAAGACATGGCCTTCGTCAAACGTAACGGATGAGCCAGGGTATGCGGGATTCAGGCTGGGGTTTGCGGTAAAAGTACCCTCAATGTTATCGATGTAGCCGCCTTTATTATCGCTATAAACGGCTGCACGCACTGCGAGCCTACCGTCGATCACGGGGATGTTGATCATCGCTTCGACTTTATTGCTAGGTTCACCGCCTGAAGTGCTCGACACATCAGCTGACAGACTCGCCGCCAACTCGTCGATTACTGGTTTATTCGTGATAAGACGAACCGTGCCCGCCTGAGAACTTGCGCCGTAGAGAGTGCCTTGTGGCCCCGGCAGTACCTCGATACGCTCCATGTCGGTAATGTATACGTCTAAATTACGCCCGCCCGCGGTTACCGGTTGCTCATCGAGATACAGCGCAACATTAGGCGCTGAACCCTGCGACTCGGCAACGGTGATGTTAATTGCGTCTACGGCTGCACCACGAATGTAGATTTCGTTTTGGCCTGGACCGCGCCCGCCAGAGCTAACACTAGGAAGATATTTCACATAATCTTCAAAGCTTGTGATGTTTTGTTCTTCAAGCGAATTCTCAGTCATTGCTTGAACCGCAATCGGAATGTCCTGCATGCTCTCAGATCTTTTGGTGGCGGTTACCACCACTTCCTCCATTACGCCTTGCTCAGCACTGACATGTCCTGCGCTCATGGACACAACTATAGCTGCCACGGCTTGACTTAACTTGTTACGTTGGAAATTCACGGGCTCTCCTGTTCCAGATGGCGCGAGAATGCGCACCATTTCTCAATAACAAAGTACCCTCCCAGTTTTTGCTTCTTGCGCTAATATTTCGTAAGCAAACAAAAGGTTCGGCGATTGGTTCTCGTTACTGTCTAGAAATTAACACACTTGTTGCGAAAAATGCACAAAACCACCGAAAAATTCGATATATCCGACTGAGCAACGAGTGCCTGCATACATGTGTAAGCGGAGCTTTTATTTCGTCCTCTAAACATTCAGACTCTTAGGCCGTCTAAAGAACCTTCGCTTGCATTAAACTTGGTTTACGTTTTTGGGTGACGCCACCGCCGTTTGGTGGCATATAGCGACCCAAAGCCTTGGTGGCATCTTGGCGAGCATGAGCATGTTTGCTCGCTTGCGCAGACTGGACGCGAAGACTTGCCTTGAACTGAAGTGCTAAGAAGCGGCGCTATGGCACACGGAGCGACCGATCCTGGGATAGAAGCGAAAACGTTAACAAGCACACAGGAAAAAAAGGAACTATGAGCCAAGAAGTAGATGTACTGGTTACTATTCGAAAAATCATTCGAGCCACCGACCTGTATTCCCGACAGTTAAGCAAGAAGTCCGGTCTCACGGCACCACAACTACTGGTTCTGCAAGCGATACGGGAAATGGGCGCCGTCGCGATTTCTCGCCTCTCCACCCACGTCAGCCTAAGCCAAGCAACGGTAACGAGTATTTTAGATCGTCTAGAAGGCCGCGGTTTAGTCTCCCGCCACCGCAGCACCATGGACAAGCGCGTGGTGCATGCCACACTAACGCAACAGGGCGAGGCCATGATTCGGCAAGCACCTAAGCCTCTGCAGGATGTCTTTAGCACGGCCTTTGAAAAGCTCGAGGAGTGGGAAAAATCCATGATCGTGGCCTCCCTGCAGCGTGTGGCCTCGATGATGAATGCAGAACATATCGATGCCTCTCCCATGCTCCACGTGGGCATCGCCGACGAGCCGGAGGCGGGCGCCTCAGACCACGATATGGCGGACGCGCCGATTCCCCTGCCCCGTCAGTAGCTTAGTGGCGATCTTTAGCCCGCATATCTTTGTACTTAATGGATAACGCCAGTGCCCTACTGGCCTTGGCGGTGCTGGCGGGAGCGCTATTAGGCCTGCTCTGCTCAATAATCGCCCTACAGATTGGCAAATCCTTGCTGCCAAACGGCGAGTCATTGATAGCTGACCCACCCGACGAATTTTCACCCAATCGATTTTCTAGCATGCGCCAGCACATGGGTGCCGTGCTNATCGGTGCTTTAGGCCTTGCCGCCTTGACCTTGGTCTTTGATCAGAGTGTGCAGCTAGCACTGGCAGCAACCTTTAGTTTTGCTGTTCTTACGCTTGCCCTGATCGATGCACGTATCTACATGCTGCCCGATCTGATCACGCTCCCACTGCTTTGGCTGGGTTTACTCGTTAACACTCTCGGTTTCTTTGCTGCTATTGCGGACGCTGTGCTCGGCGCAGTTGCGGGTTACCTATCGCTATGGGTGATTTACTGGTTATTCAAACTGCTACGCGACAAAGAGGGTCTTGGCTATGGCGACTTCAAGTTGACCGCTGCGATCGGCGCTTGGCTTGGCTGGCAAGCGCTACCTAGCGTCGTTTTGGTCGCTGCCTTAACGGCACTTTGTACGGCNACCGTTCTCGTGCTCGCCGGCCGCATGAAAGTTGAACAGCCCATGCCTTTCGGTCCTTTCTTGGCCTTTGCCGGCTTCCTGACAATTTGCCTAGGTCAACGTTTTACCCAATGGATNAGCGGGCTNGCCTAACCANCAAANCAGTTCGCAGGTCCGNTCGCTGNTTCAACTNCCCCACAACTNTCTTCATTCATCAATAGTTAATACTCGNTGGCATTTTAATTTTGATCTGCCACGCTCTNCNAGCNATTAAATCGTTGGGGATCAGCCGTGCCTTCNCGGTCACAAAGACGAGAGAAAATCCTAGAAGCTGCAGGAAATGCTTTTCTTGCAAATGGATACGACGACGTNACCATGCAGGACGTGGCGAGNGAAGCGCAGATATCNCGCGCCGCCCTNTATACCTACTTCGGNNGTAAACNAGAGGTTTTCAACGGGGTNNTAGAATTCTTTTTGTCGGTGATCGTTCAATCATCGGTTGATGCTCTTGAGAAGGTCGGCGANGAAGCAACCATCTACGACAAACTCTTTGCGGTTTTTGACGCGAGGCAGCGACTATGGCTTGGTTTAGACTCAAGCCAAAAATCCACCTTCTCCTTTGAATTGGTAAAAAATCACCACAAGATTATTGAGGAAAACGGCGCACTGCCAATCCAAAAGGTGGTGAAAGACATCATCACGCAGGCCTACGCCACCGGTGAGTTGCCGACGTTAGCCCATACGCCCCCGCCACATACTGTCGCCGACACCATATTTTTATCNGCCACTGCGATNCTGTTCGCAGACGCCTCCGTGAAAACGAAGTCCGAAAACTTGGTCGCTCTATTGTCGGTGTTTAGCCGCGGGCTGGCCAANTGAGNACAATTGGTCGCTAGCGCTTAAATGTGACGGTCTCAGTGAGGGGTACTCTCTGGGTATGCGCTTCGTTCACCTGCATGGAGACATCTTCGTAACCGAAGCTGATGCCAAAAAGCACCTTTACTTCGTCGCCTAGACCGAACGCCTCGCGCACCAAATCTGGGTGATGCCCCATGGTTCCCTGAGCGCAGGATGCCAGGCCGTTTGCGGTCATTGCTAGCATCAGTGTTTGGGCATACATGCCAACATCCCAAGCGCTGCCCAGGCCAAAGCCCTCGTCCATGCACAAGAACGCGACATGGGGCGCGTCGAACAATTCGAAATTGCGGAAACTTGCGGCGGCGCGTGCGGGCTTGTTCTCCCACTCGATATCCATGGCGCGGTANAGAANAGCTGCGCAGTCACGACGTCGGTCTTTNTAAATCTGCCCNATATCGCGCTTGGGCTCCTTGTGGTCTTGCCTGGGGGCCACTNTCGACTGCACTCGCTCCATCAGCTGGGCGCGCAAANGATCACGCAGTGCACCAGAGGCCACAAAGGTCTGCCAAGGCTGCATGTTGGTTCCTGAGGGAGACCAGCGCGCAATATCAAATACCTTGTTGAGAACGTCTTGCGGTACCGATTGGTTGAGAAAACCACGGACAGAACGTCTAGATCTGACGGCTTCTTCTAAGGACATTTGCGACATATTGCTTCCAAAAAAACGACGAATGNCGATTATGCGTCAAGGACATAGTGTGACGACNCAGGTGCTGGCAANGTTACCATTCTTTGTATCTTTCGGTCACGATTCAGGAATCTTTTCATGCNCGCAATGAGCAAACCCATACGCTGGGGAATTCTTGGCACCGGCCTCATCGCANCAGAATTCGCGAAAGCGATGCAACATGTGTGCGATGCAGAACTGGTGAGCGTCGGCTCGCGCACGCAATCAAGCGCCAGCACCTTTGCTAGTGCCCATGGCCTTACGCGCGCCCATGGCAGCTACGAGGCACTTGCCGCAGACCCACTCGTCGATGTGGTCTACATCGCCACGCCGCATACTTTGCACTGCGAAAACACTCTGCTTTGCCTGCGTGCAGGCAAACATGTCTTATGTGAAAAGCCTNTTGCCTTGAATACGGCACAACTGACCGAAATGGTAAACGAAGCCNAGCGGCGCCAGCTTTTTCTGATGGAGGCCATGTGGATGCGTTTCATTCCACTGCTTCGAGATTTGCAGCATCGGCTGGCAGAGAACGAGATNGGTGANGTCAGAATGCTGCAGGCAGACTTCGGTTTTCGCGCACCCTTTGACCCATCCAGCCGTCTTTTCAATCTAGATCTAGCCGGTGGAGCATTGCTCGACATTGGTATCTACCCACTTGCCTTCGCCATGTTACTGCTCGGCGAACCCGNAGAAGTCGCCAGCCTGGCCCACGAGGCGGCGACGGGTGTCGATGAGCAATCGGCCTACCTGCTGCGCCACGCACAAGGCCAAATCAGCGTGTTGGCTTCGGCGCTGCGCACTCAAACTTCGATGAGTGCCCGCGTCTATGGAACTCACGGCCTTATTCACTTACCCAAACAATTTTGGCGGGCTAAGGAGATGATCGTTCAACCCCGCAATAAAGCTCCGCAACACGTTCACTTGCCGTATGACGGCAATGGCTACCAATTCGAAGCACAGGAAGTGGTGAACTGCNTGCTCGCCGGCAAGACCGAGAGCAAGATCATGCCTGTTGCAGACAGTTTGAGTTTGATGCGCACGATGGATCAAATACGTAGGCAGTGGGGACTNACGTATCCGGNAGAGAAAATTAGTGATCTCAACTCGTAACGGCGGCGCGGAGCGGAATGATTAGCGTGCTAACGTTTCATACTCAAAGCATGCAACGACACAAATAAGGTCTGTCAAAACACTCATCATTGCCAAGGCNAACTTTTACCCGAAAAAACACTGGCTTTGCGCTTGGGTGGGTACACGCGGCTTTTTTCAGCCCACTGCCAAGCGCCCTCAAATCCTTCCAGCTCTACAGTTTTTGCGCCTAATATCTCTGCTCAAACGACGCCGAATTCGCACGTTAGTTTAGACCCCTAAACAATAGCTAAGCTACTGTTTTAATTAATTTTTACTCGATCATAAAAAAAGATTGACTCGCCTCAAAAAAGGCAGATTATGCCGCCACTTTTCGCGCCGCCAAACTAGCAGCTGCGGCGCAAGAATCTTTAAATCATCAGTGCGACCGAGAGCGAAAAATGAGCCCACGAGAACCGGAACTGACTTCAGCAGTCTCTTACATACCAGATCAGTATGCTGCAACGTCCGGCAGAACCAGCCGAGCCAGCCAGTTGGCAGTAGAGCTTGCCACCGAGAAGAAACGGCTCATTGACGAGTTGCGCGAACTTCAGGCAGAGAACGATGACCTAAAATCGACGACGCCTGTCGGCACGACAGATTGGTACGTCAAATGGGTAGCGACTTTTCTTTCCGTGAGCGGCATCTTTCTGATGTCCGCGGGGCTGGTAATGCAGGGCCAGGTTGCCTACGTGATCAGCGCAGTAGGCTGGATATTTGTCGGTGTGCAGTGGAGTGACCGGGCAATCATGATTGGTAGCTCTATAAGCGCCACTGCGGTTGCCATGGATCTGGTTCGGGCGTTGACCAACTAGCGACAACGAAGCGCGCGGCGCCAGAGCCGCGCCGAAGAAAGTCAATCAACAAGCGCTGCTTCCGTCACCTCGCCGACGGTGACGTACAACGTCATCGCCCTGTTCAGCGACATGCGCGCCCAGTAGTAGTCGGCCAAATCGAGTTGCGATACCGCCTGACGCGGAACCCGCGCACCACTCTCAACATCGGCTTGCCGCAGGAAGCGGTTTTCATCGATGTTGAAAAGAGCTTCGCTCTCGTGCCAACACTCATCACAGACGGGGTCATGAAACTGTTCCGCTTGCCCGGCATCCTCTGCTTTCAACAAAAAGGCACTGGTTCTGCGGGAGTAACCTGAGATTTTATTTTGACGCATCCACAAATCGTAGTTCCTTTCGACTAAGCCAACGACTTTGCCCGTCGCTCTGGGCTTGACGGTAGGAACTAGGGCAGCAATTGCACACACCGCCAACACGCCTGCGACGGTTTGATCGGAGCCAACCACGATCAGAGCCGCAATGAACAGCAGGCCCGAACCCAAATAAAACCAGAGCGCACGCTGCAACATACGATCAAAGAGCGGCTTACTTTCTTTGAAGCGTTTGATTTTTATCAAATCACTGCGGCTCAAATTGGCCATAGTCTCCGCCCCTTCGGGATGCGTTGTTATTTTTCTGGCTAACCGTTTTCTCACCCGACAGGCGATGCGCCGCACGTGCCACAAGCAGCAAGTCAGGCAACTCAAGTGATTAAAGCAGAATTCCGCTCACATACCAGTGCCTGCGATTCGTGATTCTTAGCCGGGCAGCCTACCAAGACCGAAGCAGCTGAGGATCAAGCAACGATAGGCTCGGTCAACCGCGCTGACCCACATCAAGCAGAAGGCGAATCAGCTGGTGCATCTGGCGTTTCGTTGCCGTTTCTTAAAAAAGTTCTGCCACAAAGTGCGTCGGTAGGCTCGGGCTGTAAAAAAACACCGATCCAGAATTAGGCAATGTGCGCATCACGGAGCAAAAGCTCGTAGCAAGTTAGGACTATTCCTGCCAGAACTTAGCGACCCAAGGGGTAGG
>PBTJ01000011.1 GCA_002726925.1 Gammaproteobacteria bacterium
ATGCGCACGCCATAGCCACCCGCATTGTCTAAAGCGAACAGAGCCGGGGAAATTTTGTGGGCGAAGGCTTCTTCCACAGGAATGCGAATTTGTGTGGTCATACCCGACCGCAGATCACCTGATGCGTTGTCGAGTTCAACTTCGATGGCATAGGTACGAGTTGCGGGATCGTCTTGTTGGCCAACAAAGGAAATAGGTCCGCGCACTTTACGGCGATCGGCAAATTCACCGATGGCTTCGATACCCGGAGCTACGTTCAGCACCACGCGTTCGCTAACGCGGCCTACCAGTAGCATTGGATTCATGTCGACCAAGGTGGCACAAGCGCTGCCGGGCTGGACGTAGTCCCCCACTTCTAAATGGACGTCTTCGACAAAGCCAGCAAACGGTGCGCGCACGGTGGTTTTTTGTAGGGCCAAATCTCGACGTTTCATCTCAGCGCGTGCGCTGGCAAGGCTGGCCTTGGCGGCTGCGATTGCACTTTCGGAGTTGTAGCCCTTTGCCCGCAACTGCTTGGCCCCTTCGTAGTCTATGCGTGCTTGATTGACGCGCTGCTGTGACTCAACCAAGGATGCCTGCCGATCTTCAATGGACAGGCCACACAGCAGATCATTTGCTGCGACTACTTGACCCTTCTCGACGGCTCGATTTACCACCCGCCCTGGCACTTCGGTGCGAACCTCAACCGTACGCTTGTTCTGTGTTTTACCGCGCACGCTGGCATAGCGCGTTTTTAACTGGGCTTGAGATCGAGCCACACGCACCTGAGTTGGGGTTTGATCATTCAACTGGTTGAGGTCTTGCTCGTTTCGCTCGGCGATGGATGGGTCAAAAACCACGGGCTCTTGGTTGAGTTGGCCGGAGGCCAACCAAGCAAGCAAAAGTACGGCGATGCCGATAGCCCAGAGATAGGTTGGTCTCATGATGGTCAGATATCCTGTCGGTGGTGGCCAGCAGTTCTGCATGGCCCCAAAAAGGTTACGCAAAGTAACATCGAAAAACACATTGTCGACGCGAGTAACGGATTACTTGCGCCGCGAATGCAGCCCGTATTTTCCCGGTGTTTTCAGCGAATTGCTGAAGTATTGAGTCACCGTAGCGTGAAGCACTTCAAAGTATTGTGAAGAATTTGCCCTGATAGGCACCAAAGGTAAGCATGTTCTGGCGGGATGAGTTTTTGTAGAAGATTGGATCGCAAACAAGGTCGCGACGTATCGGGCGGCTAGAGCCGCCCTGCAGGGTGCAGCGCGTAGGTCGCCGCTGCGCGCTGAGCAATTTTTTTCGTCGGTTCGGCGTGGGTCTTGGCTTAGGTTTGGGCCCAGGTCTGGTGTTAGGCTTGGGCGCTCGGTCTGGCGGCCATACGGTCGAACCAAGCCTGCACGTGGGTGTTGTCTGGGTTCAGCGGTTGGCCGACACCAGAGAAGAAGGCGACCATGCTGTAAAGCAAGATGTCTACCATGGTGAGATTGCTGCCGGCGATGAACTTACGGCCATCACTCATTTGCTCGTTCAGCCAGTCCAGCTTGCTCTGTGTGATCCGCTTCAACCCATCCGCAGCTTCCGGCAGAGTGATCATGCGGTTTTCAAAAATCTGCAGCCCCTCGGCGTAGCGAAAGCCGTTGCCCATAGGCTCACTAATATTCAGGTCGACTCGGCGGGTCCACATATGGGTCATGGCGCGCTCAAGCGGGGTGTTGCCGATCAGGGTTTTGCCATCGGTGACGTCATCGAGGTACTCACAGATCGCGGTTATCTCGGCGATAATGGTACCGTCGTCCAGCTCTAGTGCGGGCGTTTGTCCGGACGCATTTATGCTGAGGTAGGGTGATTGGCGGTTCTCGCCAGCCATCAGGTCAATTTCTTCCGTGGTCAGTTCAATGCCCAGTTCAGCGGCATACATGCGAACCATCTGCGGGTTTGGGCCCATGGAGTTATAGAGTTTCATTTGCGGTTTCTCCTGTCGTTGTGATGTTAATTCTGGTGTGTTTACCACTCGCCAACATTCTGCATCTCTTGCCATGGCGCGGCGGGCGGTAATGCTTCACCATTTTGCAGTAGCTCGATGGAAATACCATCCGGTGAGCGCACGAAAGCCATGCGTCCGTCTCGTGGTGGTCTGTTGATCACGACGCTGTGATCCATCAGCCGCTCACAGGTTTCGTAGATGTTGTCGACTTGGTAGGCGAGGTGGCCAAAATTGCGGCCACCGTCGTAGTGTTCTGGATCCCAGTTGTGAGTTAGCTCCACCTGCGCGTTTTCGTCGCCCGGAGCTGCCAAAAATACCAGCGTAAAGCGCCCTTCTTGGCTGTCGTATCTTTTGAGCTCAATCAAACCGAGNGCTTGGCAATAAAAGGCGAGCGACGCGTCAATGTCAGCGACTCTGACCATGGTATGCAGATACTTCATTCCTACCCTCTGTGTTGNTTAACGTCGTCGCTCAACGTGTATTCAAAAACTCTAGTCAGAAAAGTCTACCCGACTCGGGCTGTCGTCGGCTCCTATTTTGATAGAGGCCCAAATGTCACCGTTACTGTCTTTGTGAAAGCGGATCGACATTTGCTCTAGGTAATCCTCCAGCGTCTTTGGCTAAACGCCAAAGTGCGCGCAAAGCTCAGTGCCCTGAAAAATCTTGCGCCGGCTCTTCTTCTTGTGCCAATTCCGCTGCTTGACGCGCTGTCCAGACAGATTCCCATGGATCGGCCGCATCAGCGCTTCCAATACTGACTATTTGTACAGTACATTAAGGCCGGAGACGCCCGAAGTCGATCAAAAATTGACCGTTCGTCTTATTGGGTCCAGCCGCCGCTGAATGGGATGGATTGACCGACAAAAAAATCACTTTCGTTTGATGCAAGAAACAACGCAAAGAGCGCGTCTTCTCTTGCGCTCGCCAACCGACCTAGCGGCACTTGTCGCGCGAGTGACTTTTGGAAGGATTCCTTTGCACGCAACTCGGGTGGGTAGTAGACCGGGTTTTCCACGTAATTCTGTGCGATCAGATTTGCCTGAATATTGTGCCGAGCAACCTCGACGCCGAGCGATTGTATATAGCCCGACTGGGCTGCCCGTGCAGCGCTGTAGGCCGTGACCGTTGGCATCCCTTTCAGCGCCGTGGCGCTGCCAAACACGACAATTTTCCCCGCCTTGCGCTCGATCATTTGTGGGACCACCGCCTGACACAGTCGATGCAGCGGATGCACCATCATATCGAAGGTGCAGTTCCAGTCCTCGTCGGCCAGGTCTGTGACGGCTATGCCGGTAAAGTTGGGCGACGCCAGATTGGCCACCAAGACATCAATGCGACCATGCTCAGCAATCAACACCTCGCAGCGTCCGTTTTGCGTAAGGTCCGAAGCGTCTGCGATAACCTGCGCACCTTCTTCTTTGAACAGCTCGATGGTTGCGGGACCCATGTAATCTTCGGCTTGGGTGACCAACACACGTTTGCCTGCCAATCGATTGCCCATCTATTCCTCCACGCTTTTTTTTACTGCGTCACAATTTAGCACGTCAGACTTTGGGTACGTATGCCCGAGCCGATGGTTGAAAAATCCGCAAGGGTGGTATTCCAAGTCGTAACAGGGTAATCCACGCATTTTACATTCCTCAGGCGATATACTGCGCGCCCATCCATGATCAGACAGGACATAGCGATGTCACAAAGCAGAGTACAACGCGGCACACTGCAGGTTGCGAGCCAGTTAGATGAGTTTGTTGCGCAGCAGGTAGCGCCGGGCACAGGTGTTGATGTGGGTCAGTTTTGGGCGGGGTTTGAATCTTGTTTGCATGACCTTGGGCCAGTGAACCGCGAACTGCTCGCGGTGCGTGAACGCATGCAGAAGCAGGTGGACGATTGGCATCTGGCACGCAAGGGAGCGCAGATTGACGAAGCCCAGTACAAGGCCTTCCTACAGTCTATTGGCTACTTACTCCCTGAACCTGACGATTTCTCGATTAACGTCAGCAACGTGGATGCGGAGATTGCGACCTTATCCGGGCCGCAGTTAGTGGTACCCGTGATGAATGCACGCTATGCCCTCAACGCAGCCAATGCGCGCTGGGGCAGTTTGTACGATGCGTTCTATGGCACCGACATCATTCCTGAAGAGCCCGGCCGTGAAAAAGGTAGCAGCTACAACCCGGCCCGCGGCGAGTTGGTGGTGGCGCGGGTAGCTCAAGTGCTTGATGAGGTAACGCCGCTTGCACATGGCAGTCATGGTGACGTGGTGAGTTACGGTATTGGTATGGACGCTAGCGGTGTGGCCCATTTGCGCTGCATCTTATCGGATGGCGGCAATACCGCGCTAAAAGACGAGTCGCAATTTGTCGGCTTCGTCGGCGAGGAGCCCAGCAGTATTTTGTTGCAGCACAATGGTCTGCATCTGGACATCCTGATAGATAGAGAAGATCCGGTGGGTGCGGTCAATCCCGCTGGCGTCAAAGATGTGATGGCGGAATCGGCTTTGACCACGATTCAAGACTGTGAAGACTCAGTGGCGGCAGTAGACGCCGAAGATAAATGCGTGGTTTACGGAAACTGGCTTGGTCTGATGAAGAGCACCTTGGAAGAGGTCATGGATAAGGGCGGTCGGCAGATCGTGCGCAAGCTGAACCCAGACAGGCATTATACCGCCGCAGCGGGAGGTGAACTCGTCATGCACGGTCGCAGCTTGATGCTTGTGCGCAATGTCGGGCACCTGATGACCACAGATGCCGTGCTCGACGGCGAGGGCAACGAAGTGCCCGAGGGCTTCCTGGATGGCTTCGTCACCGCGCTAGCAGCAAAACATGATTTGCTGAAGCAGGGCGACGATTTGCGTAACTCGCGCGCGGGCAGTGTTTATATTGTTAAACCCAAAATGCATGGGCCTGACGAGGTTTCCCTAGCGGTTGATCTGTTGACGCGGGTTGAGCAAACCATCGGCCTTGCGGCGAATACGCTGAAGATTGGCATCATGGANGAAGAGCGNCGCACCAGTGTAAACCTCAAAGCCTGCGTTGAGCGCGCCAAGGATCGCATCGTCTTTATCAACACCGGTTTCCTCGACCGNACCGGTGACGAGATTCATACGAGTATGGAAGCTGGNCCGGTCCTAGAAAAGGAAGTCATTAAGGCGCAAACCTGGATTACCGCCTACGAAGACAACAACGTTGATGTTGGCCTGCGGGCAGGTTTTCAGGGCAAGGCGCAAATTGGCAAGGGCATGTGGGCCAAGCCTGATGAGATGGCAGAAATGCTGGCGGTGAAATCAAACCACCCCAAGGCTGGTGCGAGCACTGCCTGGGTACCTTCACCAACCGCGGCCTCACTGCATGCCTTGCACTACCACCAAGTGAGCGTGGCTTCCGTGCAGGATGAGCTCAAAGGCCGCATACCTGCTAGCGTCGACGATATTCTAAAAATTCCCCTGCTTGCTGGCAAAAACTTGTCCGCTGAAGAGGTGCAGGCAGAATTGGATAACAACGCGCAAGGGATCTTGGGCTACGTCGTGCGCTGGATCGACCAGGGCGTCGGCTGTTCCAAGGTNCCTGATATTAACGACGTGGGTTTGATGGAAGACCGCGCAACTCTGCGTATCTCCAGCCAGCATATCGCCAATTGGTTGCATCATGGTGTGTGCAGCGAGGAGCAGGTACGCGCGACTTTGCAACGCATGGCGGGGGTGGTAGATCAACAGAACGCTGGCGACGCCGAGTACCGCAATATGTCNCCAAACTTTGATGACAGCGTCGCCTTCCTAGCNGCCTGCGATTTGATTTTTGCGGGNANCGAGCAGCCAAGTGGATACACCGAACCTGTGCTCCACGCCCGTCGCCGCGAGGCCAAAGCCAAATACGCCACATAGAGGCGAGGGTCGCGTCAGCGTTGCGAGTGGTTGGCCTGCGTTGTAGACAGGGATGAAAAGGAGAGGGATATGGTGAGTCTTGAAGGAAAAAGCGCGCTGGTAACCGGAGCGGGNCGAGGCATCGGCGAGGCCACAGCGCGTAAGCTCGCCTCCTGCGGTGCTCGGGTGCTAGTCAATGATNTNGATGCCGATGTCGCCGAAGCGGTNGCTTCATCAATTCCCGGCGCGGTGGCCTATCCTGCNGACCTTACCNATACCGAAGCGGCCGACGATGTGGTGGAGGCGGCGCTCGACGCCTTCGACGGCCTNGACATCGTCGTGAACAACGCAGGCTATATTTGGCATAGCGCGATTCATAACATGAGTGACGAGCAATGGGATGCGATGATCGACATTCATGCGAGTGCGCAGTTTCGTATCCTGCGTGCCTACGGCCGCTGGCTACGTGGTAACGCTGGTCCAGATTCTCCAACGCGCAAAGTCGTCAACATCTCCTCCACCATGGGNGTGCATGGTGGCGCNACGCAGCTCGCATANTCTGCGGGTAAAGCGGCGGTGGTAGGCATCACCAAAACGCTGGCAAAGGAATGGGGCCGCTTTAATGTCACGGTNAACGCCGTGGCCTTCGGTGCGATCGAGACCCGACT
Source organism: Gammaproteobacteria bacterium (assembly GCA_002726925.1). Classification (GTDB taxonomy): domain Bacteria; phylum Pseudomonadota; class Gammaproteobacteria; order Pseudomonadales; family Azotimanducaceae; genus UBA4421. Next base: position 6,494 of record PBTJ01000011.1, read on the forward strand.
GACCAGCCCCTATGAGCGTGAGCCGAATATCTCCATGGTGAAAGGCCAGCCACGCAAAGTGGGTTTGAGTCTTGAACAGATTGAAGCCGCCAAACAGGCATCGCCGCTGGGTCGNTTGGGNACTCCTGAAGATGCCGCGAACTCGATATATCTGATGTGTGCCCCGGAATCCGACTGGATTACCGGCGAGGTGATACTCGCCAGTGGCGGGGTGCGTTCATAGNANCGCCTNCTTATTGGAAGCTGATGGATTCTTGATNCCCGTNTTCTCCCTCCGCTCACCTATCGTNAGAGAACGCATTCTCTCGGTGTTTTCACCCCTCGGCACAATCGCTGATCGCTGGTTGTAGGGCTGTTAGTAGCAAAATGCGGCTGAGCTGGCGACAAANGGTNTCGTANCNNAGACGATAGGGTTATGGGGTGATGCTGACTAATGGTCTTGCGCTTGGCCNACGCCGCTGGGAATGCGGATGTTGTCGACGAGCTTCGTGACTTCCTCGGGCACAGGACCGGTGCAACGCGAGATCACTAGGGCGAGCGTGAAGTTAANCACGGCGCCCACAGTGCCAATACCCTCCGGCGAGATACCAAACAGCCAATACTCGGCGCTATTGGTTTCGGGTGAGACAAACTTAAAGTACGCGATATAGGCCAGACTAAAGACCAGCCCCGCCAACATACCGGCGATGGCGCCTTCGCGATTCATGCGTTTATCAAAAATGCCCAGCAATATAGCTGGGAATAACGATGCTGCGGCCAGTCCGAAGGCAAAGGCCACCACTTGCGCCACAAAGCCTGGCGGGTCGATACCTAAATAGCCGGCAATGCCAATGGCAGTGACCGCCGCGAGTCGTGCGTAAAAGAGCTCCTGTCGGTCTGTCAGCCCCTTGGCAAAGGTCTTTTTCATTAGGTCATGCGAGACCGAGGTGGAAATTACCAGCAGCAATCCAGCAGCCGTGGACAGCGCCGCCGCCAAGCTGCCAGCGGCTACCAGAGCAATCACCCAGTCGGGTAGGGCGGCAATCTCTGGATTGGCCAGCACCATGATGTCGCGATCCACATAGACTTCATTCTCGCTGGATGTAGGCGTGTTCAGTACATCACGGGAACCGTCCGCGCGGCGCTGAACGTCAAAGGTAGGCTTACCCTCGAAGGGGGCGCCGGGGTGGTACTGAATGCGTCCGTCCTCGTTCTTGTCGTCCCAGCCGATTAGGCCGATGTTCTCCCAACTTTTGAACCAGCCGGCGACGTCGGTGTAGTGGGTGTTATGCACTGTGTCGACAAAGTTCAGTCGCGCGAAGGCGCCGACAGCGGGGGCAGTGGTGTACAGCAGGGCAATAAAAATGAGCGCATAACCTGCGGACTTGCGTGCATCTGAGACCTTGGGCACCGTGAAAAAACGCACGATGACGTGGGGTAAGCCGGCGGTGCCAATCATCAGTGCCATGGTGATGGCGAAGACATCAATGGTGCTTTTCGCTCCTTCGGTATAGGCCGCAAAGCCCAGCTCTGTCAGCGTCTGATCAAGTTTATCCAGCACCGACAACCCAGAGCCGTCAGCAACCTCAGCGCCCAAACCGATCTGTGGAATAGGAATGCCGGTGACCAACATCGAGATAAATATGGCGGGCACGAGGTAGGCAAAAATCAGCACGCAGTACTGAGCGACCTGGGTGTAGGTNATGCCTTTCATACCGCCTANCACCGCATACATAAAGACGATGGCCATGCCAACGATGACTCCCCAAAAAATCGGGATGTTCAAAAATTGCGAGAATACGATGCCGACCCCACGCATTTGGCCCGCCACGTAGGTGAACGAAATNAGGATCAGGCAAATCACCGCCACNACTCGCGCAGTGGTGGAGTAGTAGCGCGTACCAATGAAGTCCGGCACGGTGAATTGGCCGAACTTGCGCAGATAGGGTGCGAGCAGCAGGGCGAGAATCACATAGCCGCCAGTCCAGCCCATCAAGTAGACCGCTCCGTCATAGCCCATGAAAGCGATGATGCCGGCCATAGAAATAAAGGATGCCGCACTCATCCAATCCGCGGCTGTTGCCATGCCGTTGGCGATGGGGTGCACACCGCCGCCAGCGACATAGAACTCGTTGGTAGAGCCCGCCCGCGACCAAATGGCGATGCCGATGTATAGGCTGAAAGACAGCGCAACGAAGAGATAAGTNAGCGCTTGGGCATCCATGCTAAANCTCTTCCTTGTTCGCAGCTTCGCTCGCGGGCGCATCATCTTCGTCTGAGACGCCGAATTTGCGATCAAGTTTTTGCATCAAATGGATGTANGCGAAGATCAGAATAACGAAAACATAGATGGCACCTTGCTGTGCCCACCAAAAGCCAAGCTTGAAGCCGAAGAACGGTATTTGGTTCAGTTGATCCACCAGCAAAATGCCAAAACCGAANGACACGATGAACCAGATGCTCAGCAAAATGCCCAGTAGGCGTAGGTTGGCNTTCCAGTAGTCCTGATTGTTGTTCACAAATATCCCCTCTAACGAACGCGCCAAATAGTGCACTAAGCCCCCATAGGAATACAAAGGCCAATACCGACCTGCAGCTGTGGCAGGGCGGTGATCAACCTTGTAGCCTGTCGGGCGAACAAAATTGGTAATCGGCATGACCTCAGCTTTTGATATGGATTTCCCCAAGTCACCCGTGCAGCCCATTCGACCGGCGGCGACGGTGATCGTCGTGCGCGAGGCTGCTCAGAGCTACGAAATATTCATGCTCAAGCGCACCAGCAAGGCAAGTTTTGCCTCGGGCATGTATGTATTTCCCGGTGGTCGCGTAGACCCAGATGATCATCTGCATGCTTACGACGCTTATCGCCACGGTCCGGCCGATGGACAAGCGCCGCAGGTATCGGCGTTGGGAGCTGAGTGGCGTGGCTTCTGGATCGCCTGCATTCGCGAGACCTTTGAAGAGGCTGGCTTGATGCTGGCCTATACGCCTGACGGTGAACTGGTGTCCTTCGCTGACCCTGTCGTGCATCAGCGCTTTGGCAGCTATCGCGAGCCAGTGCACGACGGTACCCTGTCGCTGCTCGATATTTGCCGTCAGGAGAACCTTAAACTCGCCGTTGACCATATCCACTTTTATAATCGTTTTATTACCCCGCTCGGTCGCCCACGACGTTTCGATACGCGTTTTTTCATCGCCGCCGCGCCGGAAAGTCAGCGAGGCAGCCACGATGAACAAGAAACGGTNGACAGTATTTGGATTACCCCGCAACAGGCGCTGGCTCGTCACGCNGCNAAAGAGTTTGATTTGATGAATGTCACACGCATTCAACTCGAGGCCTTGGCTAAGCTGCCCAACAAGGCGGCATTGCTCGAAGCTTCAGTGAATCAGCAATACTTTCCAACGCGACGGCCTGTGCTGCCTAAGACTNGATAACCCGCGGGGATCTCGCCATGTCCAACGAACCAGCGATTGTAATAGGCGACCTTGATCTGCCTTCAGACGGCGAAGCATTGCAGCGGGTCTGGCTGCTCCGGCTGATCTGCTTAGCGCCCTTGATGGCGCGTTTACTGCGAACNCAAATCCCGGCTAGGACTTTTAGCGTCGCGTGATGAGTCGAGGATACACGCGGTGAGCGATGGCCAGATCGTAAATCCTTCAGCCGATCTGTCGGTGTTGCGCGCGCTGGGTTGGGGCACAGATGATCAGCATCGGCTCGATGACTGGCGCGACATGCGCGCCGCATCTGCTCCAAACCAAACATACCCAGACAGTCATCTGGCTCGAGTCATCGCCGTTGAGCGCACGGGTCTGACTGTTGCGCCGCGGGGGGGTGCTGCCGACGGNCATGTACCCATGAGCGGTCGCTGGTTTCGGGGCGATGAGGAAACACGGCCGACCATTGGCGACTGGGTAGTGATCGATGCGCGNACGGGCATGCTGCTGGATATGCTGCCCCGTCGCAGCCTAATCAAGCGCATTAACCCCTTNGGTGCGTTGCAGCTAATAGCGGCCAACGTNGATTCGGCGTTGATCGTCACATCCTGTAACGCCGACTTCAGCCTCGAGCGACTCGAACGCTATCTGTCGGTGGTGCTGGAGGCGAACATTGCTCCGGTGCTGGTGCTCACCAAGATAGATTTAGTCGAAGAGCCNGGTATCTTTACCGACCCACTGTCTCAGCGGTTTCCCGACATTGCGCAGCTTGCCGTTAATGCCCTGAGTCGTGAGTCGGTAGCAACCTTGGCGCCTTGGTGTGGTGAGGGTCAGACNCTTGCCCTACTAGGGTCTTCTGGCGTCGGTAAGTCCACGCTGGTGAATGCGCTGTCTGGGGTAGTGGTGCAGCATACCGCCGCGATCAGAGAGGAAGATGGCAAGGGGCGTCATACCACCACAAACCGCTCTCTGCACCGGCTGCCCCAGGGAGGTGTCATTCTGGACAGTCCAGGAATGCGAGAGCTGCAGCTCGCGGCAGCAGAAGAGGGTATTGAGGAGCTTTTCGCCGATGTAGAGGCACTGGCGGCCACCTGCCGCTTCAATGATTGCTCCCATGCGTCAGAGCCGGGTTGTGCCGTGCAAGCTGCCATCGAGAGCGCAGAACTCGAAGAGCAGCGGCTGCTTCACTATCAATCATTGAAAGCGGAAGAGTCTCGTAACCGCGAAACGCTTGCTGCGCGCCACGCGCGCCATCGTGCCTTTGGCAAGAAAACAGGCGCAGCCATACGCACCAGACAACAGTTTAAGGACTCGGATTAGTAGAGCATCGACAGCGATGTATAAAGCTCCTAAAGTGTTGCGTCGTGGTTGAGACAGGCTTGCCACCGGATTAGCGTTAGTTTGTGAGGTTTTCAGTGGCAAATTTGGTCGCGCCCAAGGTTCAGCAACAGGCCGTATCGGTTACCCGAAAAATGTCGGCATCTCTGCCTGGCTTGCGAGAAATTGCCGCTCAGCGTGGCCTAAAGGTTCATCACTTGGGCGCGGGTTACCCGCATCCTGAAGTCACCGATCCCCGTGGCTTTTTGCAGCATCAAGAAGCCTACTTTGAGCATTTGCGTGAGCGCGAAGGACTGAACGATCCCGACGCATTGCCAGAGTATCTGCGTGAGGCCTATTCCTACACCGATACGCTGGGACCAATTTCTGCGCGCCAGACTTTTGCCAATGTCTATGGCAGAGACTGGAATTTAACCCTCGATCCAGAAAAGTTGATTCCCACGGTGGGGGCCTCTGGCGGTATCAATCTGATTTGCTCGATGTTCGAGCACCCTGGCCAGCCCGTGGCCTATATCACCGATGCTCCGACTTATGCCGGCTTTACCGCGCGGGTGGCGCTGTGTCAGCACGCGACTATCTTTAGTGTAGAAATGGACGGCGAGGGGCCATCGCCTGATGGCATGCGCGCGCAGATTCGCGCGGCGCGCGCGAGTGGTTACTTCGTGCCCTTCTACTACACGGTGCCAGATGG
>PBTJ01000088.1 GCA_002726925.1 Gammaproteobacteria bacterium
GGGTATGACGCAAGGATGGTTCGACTCGGGTCTGCCCCAGCCTACGCAAGTGGTCGTGCCTTACGCGGTGGAATCCGCCGCTTCCGAGATTCACGATTCAGCCCCAGCGGACGTATTGTGGTACGAGCGTGAGTTCGTGAATCCCGCTGAGTGGGATGCAAGGGTAATGCTGCGCGTTGGCGCCTGCGACCACTGGACACGTGTTTTCATCAACGGCCAGGAAGTGGGCCAGCACCGAGGCGGCTACGCACCGTTCGGTTTTGACATTGATCACGCGCTGACAGACGGCATCAACCGAATAACCCTGCGGGTGGAAGACTCGCTGTCTTGGACACAGCCCCGCGGCAAACAAGCAGGTACTACGCGATGGCCCATTGACTACGATGGTGTCACCGGCATCTGGCAAACCGTCTGGCTAGAGCCGCTGCCCAGGGTCTGCATCGAATCCACCGCCTTCGAATACAAGGTCGCCTCCGCCGAACTGACCTACATTGTTGGCTTTTCTGCTCAAGTTGATGGCCTGTTGGAGGCCACGATCAGCGACGAAGGAAAGGTCATCGCGAGCGCCAGCGCGGAGACTGATCTGCGCAGTGAGACACGGCTGCGTTTTGTCATCGAGCACCCGAAACTTTGGTCACCAGACTCGCCACATCTGTATGACGTGACCTTCAAGCTGATAAACCACCATGCCAGCGATATCGATACGGTCGAGAGCTATGTGGGTCTGAGAGAGATTTCTGTTGTTGACGGCGAGCTACGCTTAAACAACCAACCACTGTATCTACGCGGAATACTCGACCAGGGCTATTTCCCTGAGGGTTGGTACACAGCGCTGGCCGACGAAGATATTCGCCACGATGTGGAACTGACCTTAGCCATGGGGTTCAACTGTGCCCGCAAACACCAAAAGGCCGAAGACCCCCGCTATCTCTACTGGGCAGACAAGCTTGGTCTTTTAGTATGGGCAGAAATGCCCTCGGGCAGGATTTTCTCTACGGAGTTGATCGAAAGCTTGACCAGCGAATGGGTCGATTTGATAAAACGGGATCGAGGTCATCCCTGCATCATGGCGTGGGTTCCCTTTAACGAGTCATGGGGTGTTTGGCATCAAGCGTCGCGACCGGCCCAGCGCGCCTTCGTCGATGGCATTGTCGGTCTCACCAAGGCGCTCGACTCATCGCGATGCGTGGTAGGCAATGACGGCTGGGAATTTTCCGCCGGCGATCTGTGGACCTTACACCTGTATTTTGAAAATCGTGCCGTCGCCTCGCGTTTGGAAGAGTTGATTGAAGACCCAAGCAAGTCGGTAACAGACGAATATGGTGGTCACAGAAGAGCCGGCGCATTGCCCACGGCGGCGGTTGCAGGCTTGCCCATTTTACTCACCGAATGCGGCGGTATTGGCTTCGGCCGCTACAGCGACAGCGATTTCAGCTATGGCGACATCCCCCAGAGCGAAAAGGCCCTTGAGCAGCAAATCCGTCACATCACCGACATGATTCACGCAGCAAAGAGCCTGCAAGGATTTGTCTGGACGCAGCTGACAGACATCCAACAAGAGATTAACGGACTACTCTATTTCGACCGAACGCCCAAGCTGCCGCTGGCGACCATTAATGCCCTGATGACCGGGATTGGCTCGACAACAGATGACTGAGGCACCTTTAACTTGGGCGACTAGTCGTATACGACAATCGACCGGGCCTCATAACCGGCCGCGTCAATGGCCGCACTGCCCTTCAGCGCGGGCAAATCGATGAGAGCGGCAACCAAAATATTTTCCTTTGGCACACCGAAATTCTCGTTGAGCAACTCAGCACAACCCATCGCCGTACCTCCGGTGGCGATCAAATCGTCCACGATAACGACTCGGTCTTGGCTACCGATGACGGTGTTTTTCTGCACCTCTAAGGCCGTACTGCCATATTCCAGATCAAAAGACCGACTAAAGGCGGGATTGGGCAGTTTGCCCGGTTTGCGCGCCAGCACGAATGGCAGGCTAAGTTCATGGGCCATCGGTCCGGCAAAAATAAAGCCCCGGCTCTCAATGGCGACCACTGTCGTAGGCCGAAAATCTCGGCACATACTGGTCATCGCATTGCAAGCGGTCTTGAAGGCCGTAGGCGTCTCCAGCAGGCTGGTGATGTCCCGAAACTCCACGCCGGCAATGGGATAGTCCTTTACGGATCGTATATGGGCCTTTAAATCATAGGGGTCGCTCATGGGCAACACTTCCAAAAAGTTGGCTCTAGGTGCTCACCAACCTAGCAGAAAACCGACTTCAACCGCTGAAAAATCCCTGCTCATAACGCGGCACCGAGACATTGAACGATGGCCTGTTGGTAAGACTTCCCTCGTTCGTTAAACAGATCTATCGGATTCAATGCCGTGGGCACGTAGGCAAAACCGATGCGTTTCTGGGGATGCCATTGAAAAACTGAACCACCCAGACCCATCCAGCCATAAAATCCGTCTCGACCTAGACTGATGCCTGCTTCTAGCGGCCCCGTCGCCGCATCGGCATCGCGAAACAAAGCCAAACCCGCTTGGGTAAAGCGATTATCCATAATGGTCATTTTGCGCACTATGGGATCGGCATGCAGGGCCGCATGGCCCGTTTCTCCCAGCACTTGCTGACCGTTTATAGCGCCACCATTCGCCATCGCTGCCGCCAGCTTTGCCAAGCCTCTGGCAGAGCATTTAGCGCCCGCAGAAGGAACCTGTGCTGGCAACCAAGGTGCAGAATCGAATGTGCCGAATAATTCTTCGCGCATACCCGTCATAGGCATGGGTTTCTGCATGCGTCGCAGGCGCCTAACCGAAGGCAGGATGCGACGCATTCTGGTCAGCATTTCCGTCGGCGTAAGGCCGATGCTCCGCGCCTGAGAACCCGGCGCAAAACTATCGAGTAACTGCGCACCCCATCTGCGCGCCTGCACGCGACAAATGTTCTCTGCCTGATCGTCGGTCACATCAAAGTAAACGTCGATTCCCAAGGGCAAACTGACTTCGTCGCGCAAAAACTCGCCCATGGTTCTGCCGGTGGGCTCCACTCGGCGGAAAATTTCGTTGGCGATCCAGCCACGGGTAATAGCGTGATATTCCCGCGGTGAGCCGCTAGCTCCGGCAAAGCGCAAGGGGTGCTGCTCTAACACTTGGCCGACAGCATTTTGCTTGAGGGCGGAGGCTGTGAGTTGTTCCGGCGACAAAGTGATATTGAGAGAAGCGAGTCCAGCCTCGTGGCGCATCACGTCCGCTACCGTCAGCCTGTCTTTGTCTTTGTCTTTTTGTGTGCCGACAAACTCGGGCCAATAGGTCGCCACTCGCTCGGCAAAGTTCAGTAGGCCTTGGTCCGCCAGCATGGCCAGCAGGATGCACTCGATACTTTTGCCGCTGCTGAACACATTGACCAGTGAATCCGGTGAAAAAGGTTCTGCGCCATTAGTAGCCCACAGATCTACAACGCGGTTTTCACCAACATATACGCAAAGCTGGGCGTTGCGGTCGCGTTTTGACGTCAGGCTCCGGGTAAACAGCTCACGCACCGGCTCAAAACCCAACTCAACTTTACCGCTAATTTGCATCCATCGCCCCAAAGACCACTAGAACCAAGAAACCCAACCAAGGGTACGGATAACGACATTGATTTGGTAGCAGCGTAATTGCTGTTTAGCTCAGATCGGGATATTCACGACAGCCTGCGTCGCGATCAACTGAGCAAAAACTGCGCTACGATGCCGTGAAGCTGGTGGCGATTGCGTTCAAGCATTAGGGAGTGCGTGCCATCACCAATGATGGTCATTTGCTTACTAGCGGCATGGGTTAGTCGCTCAAACAACCTTTGGCCCTGGGCCGGCGTCGTTTCGGCGTCCCATGCTCCGACTACAATCTGTACCGGGGCTTGAATCAATGAAGGGTCATACCAGTCGGTACTGGACTCGCGACATTGCGCATAATCCTTCATTACCCCAGTCGGCGCTCTCAGCAGTCATGTTGATGCATGCTTTGGATCACAGGCCACCGTTTGCTCGCACCATTCTCGGCGCGCCTCTTCACTCACCACTCGATCGATGTCGCTAGCGTCCAGACCGATGGCCCACCGCGTCATCATCGATGCGGCATCGACNGTACGNTAGGCGCCAATATTGTCGGCGGTGTGGCCAGTAGGCGCCAAACCCTCCATCCACAGGGCTCCATGTAAGACCAGCTTGCTAACGTTTTGTGGGTATTGGCCCGCATAGCTGGCGCAAATCGCCGTGCCCCAGCTGTAGCCGATAAGATTTACACTCTCAATATTCCGCAGGCCTAAAATATGGGATACCGCTTGGTGCACATCTGCAACGGCAAAGGCGGTATCGACTAACGGCGCGTGGTCTTCGGCAGGTTGATCCATCGCTGCCGGCCGATCTGACAGTCCGTATCCCAGCAAATCCAAGCACCAGGCGTCGAAACCTTGCGATGCCAGCACATCGAGCCACGACTGATCTTGCGGCGAATAGTCAACGGTATCTGTGGAACCGTAGGTTGCGCCGTGCACGAAGAGCACGGTNTTAGCCGCCTNGGGNGTGNCATGCCCAACCAGACACTTGTTGCGCAGCAGTAACTGATCGTCGCCACNATGGCTGGNAATACGATGGTCGGTTTTCTCAATCATGATTCACTCCGCAGATATCCCTAGCTAATCATACAAAAGCACGCGAACCGCTCACTAATACCAAAACACCCAGACGACCAGTCCGACAATCAGGCCAGCGCCGAGCAGGACCGCTGCGAGAGTTTTGGCAAAATCCTGCACCAGGGCNGACGCCAAATTCTTGGTTACTTGAGATCCAAACAGCAAAAATACGCCGAGTAAGGACCAAGGCAGTAGCGCCACGGTGAGCGTTGANACCAGCGTAAATTGCCAAAANCCCAGCTCGTTAAAGGGGTTAACGTTTGCTGCGTCAGTATTCCCATTCTGGNCCTGATGTTCTNTCACNCAAGTCCTCTCGTCGCTCGAAGAATGCTTTTAAAAGAACCCATCAGTTTGGCGGAGTTAAAGTACCGGGTGTTACAGCGCAATCGGATAGCGCAGATCTTGATACCGATCGCAGTCGTCACCCCTTCTCTCCGCGCCGGAGTTTTTCAAGCGTTAGACCGACGGCTGAGCCTTCTGTAAATCCTGGCCAAGGCTCGGGGACTTTTTGTTCTTGCTTCTCGCCAGTCGCGACATTCGTCTGCNCATCNTCGGGGCGAATATCCAAGTAGCGGCGCATGGACGCATCGGCCTTGAGGTACAGGCTAAAGTGCGCGGTCGCGAAATGCGCCATGACGTTATTCATCCTCACGTTGTCCCAGACAGAGTCGATGTAATGGTCAGCGCCTTTGCCCGAGGGACTCTCAAGCATTTCCCAAGGCAACGGCATCGGTGCACCGGCATTATGACCAGCATTGATAAAGGTCAACAAATACCGCTCGCTGTTGTAAGCGCTGTTGTACAGGGCTCGAACGCCGGTTTCATAGCCCACCGTGTCGTCTTTGTCGCCTACCAAATAAAAAGTTGGCGTGTGAATTCCAGCCAGCGCTTCCCTGTGCCACACGCCTTCGGCCATACCCCAGGGTGCGACGGCAAAGCCTGCCTTGATACGCGGATCGAGGCTTTTCCGGTAATGCGGATTGCTGGCAGCATGAAGGATCAGTAGATCATTGGCAGGTGCCAAAGGTGCCCGGACTGCGGTGTCGCTGAATCCGGCGCCAAGATTGTTGATCAGCCCATATCCACCCATGGAGTAACCTAGGACACCGGTATTTTCCGCATCCACCAGACCGCCCAAGAAATGGTTCTGATCTGCAGACANCTCGGCCATACGCTGAATTACAAAGCGCTGGTCCAAGGGTCGGTTATAGAGGGTGCTGGCAATGGCTTGCTGATCGTCATAGGTGCTGTCGGTATGGTCGATGGATACGNTGACAAAACCCTTGCTGGCGAGGTTCTCGCCCAGATGACTCATGAGGTATCGGTTACCAGGATAACCATGAGAAATGATGACCAGCGGCAAAGGCCCAACGGCGGTATTGGGCGTGGCATCGCGTATCGCTCTGCCAAAAAGCGTGGCTGTAATGGCGGGATTTCTTGTCACNGCGATGTACTGGCCAAGGCTGGCCTCATCCTCGGGCACTGACGCCGGGTACCACACCTCCACGGTCAACTCTCGATCGTACAGCACACTGCTTGCNCCGGGCTTGGTGTTCAATATGTCTACGCGCCGCTCATCGACTAACGCAAGCGTGCGTACNCCAATCTGAAAATCNCCATAACCTGCCAAAGCCGGTGCGTCTGGACGTATGGTGTCGATGCGATTCATGGGCATGTGCTCGAGAGTAGTGGCTAGAGTCGGAGCGCTAAGAGCAGCGCTTGCGGCGAGGATCAGCGTCTTCGTCCACGCCAACATCGGTGCCCAGGCATGGGTGGAGACTGGCTTCAAAGTCATCCGATACGGCATAGCAGCAACTTTAACTGGGCCAACGATAAAAGAAGAGTCTTGCAGTGCGCTAAAAAAAAGGGATACAGGCCGCGCCCTGCTATCGAATCAAGGCTTCCGGTTCAGCCTCGACTATTGCCCAGCGGCGCGTTAACTTTCTTGTGCGGCCTGCGCGCGCGTCACTAGTTTCAAAGCAATTGGATGAATTCAGTGTCCCAATCCCCGATAAAAAGTCTGTGCGTTTATTGCGGATCGCGTCTGGGGAATGATCCAAATTATCAAATGGCGGCCCGCGAGTTGGGCCACCACCTTGCTGCCCTCGACGTTCGCCTAGTCTACGGCGGTGGGGCCATCGGCCTGATGGGTGAAGTGGCGTCCGGCGTAGCAGAGCGCGGCGGCAAGATAACCGGGGTTATTCCCGAATTCCTAAGCAAACGCGAAATCGCGTTCAATGATGCAGAAGAACTGATCCTCACACAGGACATGCACGCGCGAAAACGCATCATGTTTGAGCGCTCGGATGCCTTTGCCGCGCTGCCCGGCGGCATCGGTACGCTCGAAGAACTGCTCGAAGTCAGCACTTGGCTACAGCTAGAGCAACACGATAAACCCGTCATCGTCGCCAATCTGTTTGGTTACTGGGAACCACTCAAAGACCTGCTCGCCGGTACCGTTGCGGGCGGATTCGTAGATCAGTCGACTGTTGATCGAATCCGTATCGTCGACAACGTTGAGCTGCTGCTGAGCGAACTTGGCTTGCAGGTTGCTTAAGTACTGACCGCGCGCATCTTATCGCTGGCAAGACACGTCCGGTGACAAGACATCACTCGGACTCAGCCTCTTCTCTGATTTTCCACAGACCCATCACTGCTCGCGCAATGCATCGGCCTACGCGGCCAAAAGAATAAGCACCGCCCCGAAGTTCAGACCTGCCCATGGCAAATAGCCAAAGCAGTAGGAGCAATGAGCCCCGACACGTCAACGCGACAAGGCCCAGGAACTCAAACACCCGACGTCAAGCAATGGCTTGCGCCAACAGCACGAGGCACACGCTGGCGACCAGCAGCAAGCACAGTAGTGCATAACGGCCGAAACCCATATTCGATGCGCTGCCACTCCCTAGTCGCAACAACAGGCGCAGCAATAGCGAAAGGAAAGCCACGCTAACGCCAAACCCCAGTAGCGGGAGCAGGAAACCAATCTCATAGACGTCGAGCACCGCGGCTGAAATACCAAGAACCAATCCAAGTATGGCGATATTTGGCAGCGTCTCTATCGTGCTGGTTAATATCGGTTGGTGCCCGACGAAACGTGCGAATACTGAAAGCCAAAAAAGAATAGCGACGAAAAACACCACGGCATCGGCAGGAAAATAGTCCATCAGACTCGCGTTGCCCGATGCCAAGAACCCAATTCCCAACACTGAGGCAACCACCGCAGCTAGCCGAAAGAGCAAGGGTGCTGTGGCGGATGTGGCGGGCAAGGAGTTTTCCGGCAGCGCGGCATGCAGCGAGATAAGGACGAACCCCGCCAAGACGAAAATGACCAGACTGAAGCTCAGCACGTAGGGCAACGTCATGAAATTCAGCGGATCATCGAAAAGTGGGACAAAGTTAATTAAGAGCATTAACAGAGCAACCTCCATAAGCAAGGCGCGGGCCGAGAGCGCAGTTTTTTTCACAGCAAACCCGTTGCTGAGCGCGATGATGATGAGCGCCGCAACGACAATAAAAAGCGCCGGAAGATCCACAATGCCTGAAAATGCTCGCATAAAACTCTCGTTTATTCGTATTAGCCGCAGCTTCTGAACCGAAGCTTAATATGCAATAACGTTGAAGAACACTCGTCAACGCCTCGCTCAAAACGTCCTTGAGTCGATAAAAGTCTTAAAATCAAAACGGTATGGCCAAAAGTATCCCGAACTCAGTGCCGTCTTAAAGCGCTTACGGACTAGCGTTGGCATCGACATAGCCTGTAACTTGCAGGATCAAACCTTAGATATTTAGGGAGGGGCTTGATGAAAATAGGAATGATGCTGGGTTTCGAGGATTCAATTAAAACGATCACTCAAATTGCGCAAGAAGCTGAGCAAGCTGGCATTCACACGGTTTACACCGTCGACGCTGGACGAAGTGCGACAATCACGGCGGCGGCAGTCATTAACGCCACCCAACGCGCGCGAGTAGGCACCTACATTGTCAATGCATTCGCCAGAGAGCCATGGATGACTGGGCTGGAAGCTAGAGATCTCAATGAGATCAGCGGCGGTCGCTTTGTGCTCGGCGTGGGCACTGGAAATCTCCACTTCAACCAGCTTTACATGGGCATCGACTCCTTAAAGGCCAAAGCAAAGATGCGGGATTTTATGGAAATCGTAAGGCTAGTCGTCCGCGGCCGAGCAGCAGAGCGCGTTCGGTACCAAGGCGACGTACATCGGATCAGATGGCGTGCAACTTGGGATCCGACGAGCCCACCCCCGCCGGTATACATGTCTGCATCTGGGCCTAATATGGTTCGGCTTGCCGGCGAGGTATCAGATGGCGTCGGCATCGGTATCATGTCATCGGTCGCATTTGTTAGAGACAAGGTTCGTCCCAATGCAAAAGCCGGCGCCGAGGCAGCGGGCCGTGATCCAAATCAATTGCTCTTCCCCACGGCTGCTACGGTAAGCATTAACCGCGATATTGCGGCCGCGCGCGAAGCGAGCAAACGGGCTATCTGCAAGCTCTACCATCCCATTCCACATCCATACTACGACTCGCAACTAAGGCAGATGGGGTTTGAGGAATTTGCCGATCAGGCGACTCAACTCGTACCCGCTGGCAGACTGCGAGAAGCAATCGATCTCGTTCCCGAAGAGGTTGTAGATACGATGACAATCACGGGCGACGTCGAACAATGTGCCGCTAGAGTCAGAGAATACGAGGGCATCGCGGACGAGCTGATTCTCGCGCGCACCGGCCAGCGCAACGACACACAATCCATTAGAGACTACGAGGAATTCTTCCATCTCGTCAGCCTTCACGCCGATTAACTCTGCAAAAGCAAGGGATAAACAATGCCTGAAATCATACTGCACCAATATGCATCCTCGCCCTTTTCAGAGAAGGTTCGCTGCTTACTTGGCTACAAAGAACTCGAATATAAGTCAGTAGACATACCGGTGATCATGCCAAAGCCAGATCTCATGGCTTTGACTGGTGGCTACAGAAAAACACCGGTTCTTCAATACGGCGCAGACATCTACTGTGATACCGCAATCATTTGCCGATTTATCGAGGAAATTTGTCCGTCAAACCCGGTTTATTCCGCGTCTCAAGAAGCAGCGCTGAGCGCCGCGGCACTTTGGACGGACACGTTTTTATTTCGCGTCAGTGTCGCGGTTGCTTTCCAACCTAAGGCTATAGGCGCAAGCGAATTGCTCAGCGACCCGACTGCAGCCGCAGCCTTTATGCAGGACCGCGCCGATTTCACGGCCGGATCCACGGCACTCGGCATGGAACTCGATATTGCCTTACCCCATTGGTTAGCGCATATGACCAAGCTCAACACTCAACTATCCGTGTCCAGCTTCCTAGGAGGAGACGCGCCTAACATTCTCGATTTTTCCACCTATCACTGTTGCTGGTTTGTTTACTCGAATGATGTGTTGAAGCCAGAGTTGGAGGCATTTCCCCACGTCGCGCATTGGATACAAAATATGATGGCATTCAATAATCGAACACCAAAACTCATCAATAGCGAAGCCGCCATCGATATAGCAAACAGCAGCCAATGTCTGCCTCAAACTCAACTCGATGCCATCATCGATACGGATTTAGCGGTGGGCGACTCAGTTGAAGTTTTACCAATCGACTATGGATTTCAGGCAACACGTGGCGAATTGGTCGTGGCATCACCCAGCTCTATTGTGATCAAAAGGCATGACGAGCGAGCAGGGGAATTACTCGTGCATTTCCCTCGGTTAGGGTTTCAAGTGCGGCGACAAGAATAGTTGATGCAGTTCGGCTCTTATCAATCTTCTTCTCGGACAGAGATCGGAGCAACGCGCCTAGGCCAAGGCGCAT
>PBTJ01000089.1 GCA_002726925.1 Gammaproteobacteria bacterium
TGGTGCTGGAGGTCGATATGGCGGAAGAGGTAGGAGTCGAACCCACCAGACACGTAGTCGCGCCTCAACGGCTTTGAAGGCCGCGCACCCCACCGGGAGCGATACTCTTCCGCCCCCATACTATGTGGCTTGCGGCTGTGCTGCCAGAGGCTTCGCGCGCGACTGAAATTCGCTAGCCGCCAATTCGTTCGCTGCGGCATACTCTGGCTCGAAGAAGCATCAGAGGGAACTTAACCGTGTTAATCAATCTGCAGGAGCTTCGTGGCTATAGCGTCCGCCCGGATCCACAGGCGTTAACCGAAAGTGTTCGGCCTGCTGCGCAAGGAGATGCTGCTGCGCAAGCGGCAGTTTGTGGCGCCATGCTTTGGGCATCCTTTGCAGCGCCCGGAGCGATTACTCAGGTCTTTGATTTAATCAGCAGAAGCCAACTTAGCCTTCATGCCGACCCTGCGGCAATATTGGCCCATAGCGCGGCACCGCCCGAGGAGTTCTGGCAACAATTTGAAGCAACTCTAACCGGGCCGGAAGAGGGCTACGACGCCACATCGATTACTGTGGCGGTAGCGTCCTTGGGGGCCGTGCTCGACGATGACTACGCGGCGCTCAGCGAATCTGCAGCTCTGGCGCATCTGGGTTCGGACAATGCGGCAGACAAATCTGTACCGCCAATGATTTCCCTTACGGCACTGGCAGACTTTCCCGATGGCAGTTTGGCCCGCCNGCTGCTCAGTATGTGGGTAGACAACGGGTTCGATCCCGAAGTGCTCGATCGTGATGCCATCGGTCTTAATGNTCTTAGTCCAGCGCTGCGTTACCTCAATACGCGCATTCTGCAGATGCACGACACCTGGCACTTGGTGGCGGGTTATAAAACCACCAGCCTGCATGAAATGGCCATTTCGGCGTTTCAGTTGGCTCAGTTTGGCCATAATTATTCTGCGATGTTTCTCACCACGGTGTGCACCATGAGCCACCTCAAGCAACCCATGGGCTTTCCCTTACTACTACAAAATTTGTCAGAGGCTTGGGTTCACGGCTGCGATGCGCCCNACTTTATGNNCATAGAGTGGGAGCAAGATTGGCATATGAGTATTGAAGAGGTTCGAGCGAAATATGGCATCTTGCCATTTGCGGGCGCCTTTCCAGCAGATTTGCTCGAGCAACTCAGTCAGGCGTCCTGAATGAACTTTGCGCTAGCGACCCTCTGTTTACGCCCCCGGACTTCACTTTGAATCGTCTCTAGCTGTACACGAGTCAACCGATATTGGCGCAACAACAAAATTGGGATGATGCTGAAAGCTGGAACAAGTATTCCGTCTATAACGCCTAGCCGAACAATCAAATCTGGATTCAGGGTCTGAGGTTGAGTTTGTACTGGGAATGCGACGACCCACTCAAGCAACAAACCGCCGACAAACAGGCCGAGGGCNGTGGTGCTCTTGCCGGCAAAGGCGATGCCTGCGGAGAACATACCTTCCTGTCGCAGGCCTGTTCGGTGTTCATTCTCGTCAACAATATCCGGAATGATCGCGGCGTACATGATGATTGCGATAGCGCCTGCAAAGGACATGACCGCCATGTGCAGTANGAGCAATGGCAGCAAAAGTGGTTGACCGTTGTCTGGCCAGATACCTGCGAAACGAAAACCTACCTTGGTCATGCCTAAGAGCATGATCAAGGCAACGGCAGCAATGACAAGCTGTTGTTTTTCAAATCGACGCTGCAGGGGTGCAATGAGCGCGAAGGCCGCAGCGGCGCCGACGGCAGCGAAGATAAACCACTTNATGTCCTCNCTACTGAATTCCCAAAAGTAGAGGTTCATGTAGACATCGAACACNAGGCCTGTGCCTGCAATTGCTGCGGTTGAAAGCGCGGCTAAGAAGACCATGCGGAAGTTGCGNTTTTGCAGGGCGCTGATGGTTTGCGAGATCAGTGCCCCGAGCCCAACCCTCGGTAAGGTTTCACTAGGGTGTGCGAGATAGGGTATCTGGTTGAGTGTGGTTAGCGTCGTGATCAGCATCCATAAAGCGATGAGCACGCTGACGAGTGCGCCNAAAGNTGCATAGCTATCAGGGTTCAGGAGTCCACTTGGGTCGTTCTCGGTGGGCGGAAAAACCAGCGCATACATCACAAACGTGAAAACGGCGCCTACAAACCAACCCACAGCGACTCGGTAGGTTTGAATGCTCGTACGTTCCTCATATCTGTGCGATAGCTCAATCGACATGGCGGCCCAAGGTACCGAGAAAAACGTGAAAAACAGCCGAGTGAAGATGGTGAACGTCAGCATCCATGCGGCAAGTTCTCTNTCTGCCAAGGCCTGGGGAGGATGAAACAACGCATAGAAAGAGAGCGATGTTGGTAAGATAGCAGCGAGCATGAACAGGTGCCTTCGCCCGNAACGCGAACGAAAATTATCCGACCATCCGCCTACCAATGGGTCTGAAACCGCATCTACGACCAGTGAAACACCCAGGGCGAGAGACGCCCAAGACGCCGACAAGCCGAGGATTTGCGAGTAGTAAAGCAGTAGTAGCGTATTAAACGCGAAGTCCTTATGTTGCCCGGGTACGGAGCCAAAACCGTTGAGGATCTTGATGTGAATGGGCACCGGGCCCTGCCGCTGCCGCGCGCTGACGAACAGGACTTCATCAGTGGCACCTGAGTTAGCCTGTGTCTTAGAGGTGTTCGTCATAGGGCCTACTGTAGGGCTTACCGAGAAAATCGTTCCAAACAAGGCGATCTTTTTCTACGCATGAGAGTATTTATTGTCTTGGTAATTAAGTGTATTTTAAAAGTAACCGAAACTTTGTGGAGGACATATGGCTGATAATGTTGCCTTAGGCCCCCTTAACACAGCAAACATGCAGCGAGCATCAAGCGATAAGTCCCTTGCCATCAAGCAAGTTGAAAAGGCATTCGAGGCGGCAAGCCAAAAAGCGCAAGACACTTCCATCGACAGAGGCGTCGAAGTGCTGATCAGTGCTCGTCCGCAAGCGTCTGTCGACCCAACCTACGAAAATCTAGGTGCCGCCTCGCGCAAGGGTAGCTAAGCCCTCGTTTTTAGACCCGTTCTTGCGGGCTCACTCAGCTGGCGAATGGCCTGAGCACGGCCCGCTCATTGCCCTGGCGTCGAGTGAAGCCTTTGCTGTCAAAAAACTCCAACACATCGATGGCCACGTTTCGGCCAATACCCGATCTGTCACGAAAGTCTTTAACCGTCATGGTTCCTTGAGGGCTCTCCTCGCTCATTTTTTGGACGAGGGAGGCAATCTCTTGTAGCCGTTTGGGCAGATAAAAGCGGTGATTGCCTATATGGGTTAACTGGCCAGTTTTAGACAACTCGAGTAGAGACCGCTCCAGTAGGGCGAGAGGACGACCTAGCTGTTTCGCCAAATCACCGCAGCTCGGTGCCTGCAATTGATCAAGCAAGGGCTCTACCTGCTGCCATGTTCCTAGCAGTTCTGGAGGCAGCGTAGGTTCGGCTTGTGGCATAAAGTACTCGCCGCCGCGCTTGATAATTTTGCCTGCCTTTGTCAGCGCGTCGAGAGCCGGTTGCCGAAGCGGTTTTGCCACCTCGTCGATATCATTGAATAGCAACCGGCCTTGAGAGCCTGGCGTGGCGTTAGTGGGCTTGGCAGCGATTTTTGCAAGGCATCGGTCGAGAGTTTCCTGCCACTGAGCCCGACTCACGACGAGATCGCCAAGCTCCTCGGTCTGCTGTTTTGCCATTAGTGCTGCCTTACTGCCATCGGTAATGTTCCAGACCGACTGAAATGTGTTCATTCGAAGTTGCAGTTGCGCTAGTAGCGTTTGAAAACTCTTTGCCGGGTCGGTCGCACCATAGGCCGACACGAGCTTGCGGTGCTCGAGCGTATTGCGACGACTGACTTGGGTTTCGCTGACGAATAGCACCTCGCCACCGCCCAGGGTGGCATCCAGTGCCTGATCTCTAAGTACTAGCCGATCACCGCGATGACACGCCATGGGCGTATCGCAGATCACCTCGGCCCAGGTTTGTTGATCAGGCGCCTCGGTGAAAAGTGCCATACGAGCCGTGCTATGGCGGGTGGCGTGATAGGCATGCACTGGCATCCAATGCTGCAACGGGCGATTGAACGAACTCGCCTTGTCGAGCCTGATCGTCATAGAGCGAACCCCTTGGGTGGGCTGGGCGGTAATCCAGTCGCCGCGCTTGATATCCTCTAGTGATGCGCCCACGAGATTTAACGCACAGCGATCACCCCGAGCGCTACGCGCGGCGGGCTGATCCTCCACACGCATAGAACGCACACGCAATACCTTCCCTGAGGGAAAGTGGTAAACCTGCTGGCCTTCTTGTATCTCGCCGCTGTGCACCGTACCGGTGGCCACTACCCCAGCACCTTTGATTGTAAAGGCGCGGTCTATGGCCAAGCGAAAGCAGGTGGTGTCCTGAGTGCCTTGATGGTTTGCGGCTTGCTGCAGCAGATGATCGCTAAGGTCTGCGTAACAGGTGGTGTCTTCTGCACTGGTCTGAAAGATTGAGGCTTCTTGCAAAAACGTGTTTCGCGTTAGCTCGGAGATCTCTCGGTTGCAGGCGCTCAGCCTCTCTGGACTGACGAGGTCACACTTAGTGAGGGCAACGGTTCCTTGTGTCACCCCGATCAACGACAGAATCTCCAGATGCTCTTGAGTTTGCGGCATTGGACCATCGTCCGCTGCGATCACTAGTAGGGCATGTTGGTCTGCAGCGACGCCTGCCACCATGTTGTGTATGAATTTTTGGTGGCCAGGTACGTCGACAAAGCCCAAATGCTCGGTATAAGCAAAACCCAGGTCGATGGTCAGTCCGCGGGCCTTTTCCTCGGCTAAGCGGTCCGTATCTACGCCCGTGAGTGCGCGGACTAGCGTTGTTTTGCCATGATCCACATGACCTGCGAGAGTAATGATCATTGTTTGTACAAACTCAAATCTCGACTCGGTTCAGCACGTCGATTAGCTCCTCCAAGGGGTCAGCCCCATGCATGTCCAATAGAACATGCTGGTCTTTGATTCTGCCGATGATTGGCACCGCTGCGTAGCGTAGCGCCTCGGCGAGTTTTTGTGCGCTCAATGTGCTGTGGTCAAGGCTCACGGCAATGCTGTCAATATTCTGATCGGGCAGGGCGCCACTACCGATTTGCGCCTTGCTGGGGACGATGACGCCCTGTAGATCGTTGGGTAAGTTGGCGAGAACAGTTTCGGCTCGTTTTTGCAGTTGCGGCTGCGTCAGCGTCAGGGTTCGCAGCAGCGGTAGATGTTCGACTAGGCGCTCTGGATTGACATAGTGCTTGAGTGTGGCGTTCAGGATGGCGAGCGTCACTTTGTCGACTCGAAGTGCCCGCTTCATTGGGTTTTTGCGAATCGCTTCAATCAGATCTTTACCGCCTGCAATCACTCCGCACTGTACGGCGCCGAGGAGCTTGTCGCCGCTGAATGTCACCAGATCGACACCCTGTGCCAGCACGCTTTGGGGTGTCGGTTCTTGCGGTAGGCCCCATTTGCCGAGGTCAACCAAACTACCGCTGCCAAGATCCACACAGCTGGGAATGTTGTGCTTTTTCGCCAATTCGGCAAGCTCTGGAGCCTCTACCGCCTCGGTAAACCCCTCGATGTGATAGTTGCTGGGATGGATTTTGAGCAACATGGAGGCTCGGTCGGCAACCTCGGCAAAGTCTGACAGTCGGGTCCTGTTCGTGGTGCCGACCTCTAGCAGTCGACAGCCCGCACGACTCATCAGTTCTGGTAGACGAAAGCTGCCGCCAATTTCTACTAACTCGCCCCGAGAAACCGGCACCTCGTCATTAAGACCAAAGGTGTTTAGCACCAGCATCAACGCGGCCGCATTGTTGTTCACGAT
Organism: Gammaproteobacteria bacterium; assembly: GCA_002726925.1. Lineage (GTDB taxonomy): Bacteria > Pseudomonadota > Gammaproteobacteria > Pseudomonadales > Azotimanducaceae > UBA4421. The sequence goes on from PBTJ01000089.1 coordinate 5,882, forward strand.
TGTCACCGCTTCACAACCCATAAATTCGCATAGACGTTCTTCCACAACGGTGTCGCGCTGGCCACGAGCACCCTTGGCGAGGTCATATTCCAAATTCATTGGCCGCGTCACCAGTGGTTCGATGGCCCGCCACAACGCCGGGCTCAACAGCGCGCGACCTAGATTGGTGTGGATCACTGTGCCGGTAAGATTAAACACTGGCACGTAGTCAGGCTTGGCGTCGGCTGTATCCATCGCCGCCGCATAACCCTCAGCCGCCGTTGCCCACAGGGGCACTTCCCGCGTTGCGCGCATTTGCCTTTGCATTTCTCGCAGTCTCGTTTTTACGGCGGTTGCGCCAAGGACTTCAACTAGATCAGCCAGAGCTTCGCTCTGCATCAGCGTTTCAATGGCGGGTAAGTTGCGGAGTTCTGGCATGAGGTCCCTGATAAGATGTTGGATAATGCTGGAGCGAGCACGTTTTATAGCCAAGGGCGATCTTGGTTGCGAGAGAAAATTTATTGGTTTATCGCGACATATTGGTTGCTGCGGCTTTGTGCAGGCGCCACATCTCTTGGCATGATGCGTGTGCCTTATGCTGATCGCGGCAAGCCTGCCGTCAGCAACACCGTTAGCAACAACGTGAAGAGAGTAAACATGTCAGAAGAATTCGGCCGAGTCGCCTTCATTGGTTTGGGTGTAATGGGCTATCCCATGGCAGGACATTTAGCCAAGCAGGCAAGCGCAGTGACGGTGTTCAATCGCACCGCTGCCAAGGCTAACCAGTGGGAACAAGACCATGGCCGGAGCCAGGCGACCTGTGTGTCAGCGACAACGCCCAAGGCGGCAGCGGCTGCGGCGGATATCGTCTTTGTCTGCGTGGGCAATGACGATGATGTGGCAGAAGTGGTGCTCGGCGCAGACGGCGCGCTAGCAGGCATGTCGCCTGGGTCGTTACTCGTGGATCACACCACCGCATCCCAAGCTCTAGCGCAGAAGCTGGGCGCCGCCTGTGCAGTTCAGTCCATTGGCTTTCTTGATGCGCCAGTGTCTGGCGGGCAGGCAGGGGCCGAGAACGGTGCGCTAACGGTTATGGTGGGTGGCAGCGCAGCGGACTACGAGCTTGTAGGCCCTTACTTTGATTGTTACGCCAAGAAACACGCCCTGATGGGTGATGTTGGGTCAGGCCAGCTAACAAAAATGGTCAATCAGATATGTATTGCCGGCGTGCTGCAGGGGCTCAGCGAGGGTGTGCACTTCGCGCAGCAAGCAGGTCTTGATGTCGATTCGGTAGTAGACGTGATATCCCAGGGTGCCGCGCAGAGTTGGCAAATGAATAATCGCGCCCATACGATGGCTCGTGACGAGTACGATTTTGGGTTTGCCGTCGATTGGATGCGTAAAGACCTAGGCATAGCGCTAGGCACGGCTAAGCAGATCAATGCGCGGTTACCTCTGACTGCA
>PBTJ01000090.1 GCA_002726925.1 Gammaproteobacteria bacterium
GCCCAGCCTGCCCCATCCCATGCCTAGAGTGACGTCAAAATCACGCCAAGCCTTAGAAGCGACCAAGTACTCTCCTTCCCAAGCCCCAGTACCCAGAATATCTCGGGCACCGATTGCTACTTGAGGCAAAAGATCAGATTCTGCGAATAGCTCAGCTTTGATCTCATAACTTCGATCGCGCAAATTATCGCGTGATCCTCGAACGTTGTTCGGGTTGAAAATAGCGTATCTGAAGGTTGCTTGGATTTTAGGCAGAGCCTGAAAGGTAATGTTGTAAAGGTTCGCCACTTCATCGTTCGTTATAGTGGCACGAAGAGTACTGTCCGGCGCCATGCGCGCATTTGGCATTTTAATCAGACCAGAGGTACCAAAATCTGAAATGTCGTCACTACCTCGTGCTCCGCAGGCCAAAACCATTAGAGTTCCAGCAGCGATCAAACGGATCAAACGTACATGCACGGGAATCTCACAAAAAAAAGCCCTCTCTAGGAGGGCTTTTTACGACGGATGGTCGCCGATCTTCCGATTACGTGCCGGTCGTCGTGGTTGCTGACGTTGTTGTTGTCGGCGCTGTTGTCGTAGGTGCAGTAGTCGTAGGCGTGGTAGTATCGCTATCGCTATCGCCGTCACTATCATCAGGCACAACGGGCGTATCAGGGACGTCGTCGTCGTCGTCATCCGCAGCCGCGACTGCAGCCGCCGCGATAGCAACACCGATCACACCGATCGCGACAGCACTCAAACCTACTCCTGCGGCAGCACCCGCACCGCCAGCACCGGCACCAACACCCTCTGTGCCTTCGGCCGCGCGCACTGAGAGACTCGCAACCAAAAGCAATGCTATTGATAACGTACTAACGATATTCTTAACCACAACAAGCTCCTAAATTTTTCGTATCTTCGAAACGCTACGCGCCTGATTCTCGTCCACTGATCTAAGGTTAACTCAAACTTCACCGAGACCGCCACTTTTAATCGGACGCATTTCGTCTCGATAAAGTCACAGAAATGCGCCTACAGGTCTATTTTAAGCCACCGGATTGCGCAAAAAAGGCAACAGTTCAACTACTCCCAACGATCGCTCCAAGCGGCGTAGCAACTTGAATCTCATTGAACATCAGGCGGATAGCGCTTCCCTCATCCAAATTTACGATTACCCAAAAATCGAATGAAAGCTCGCGATCACCGCCCCCGAACGGCCACAAGGCGGCCATGAGACTGCCAAACATTGAAGGTTCTGAATTACTACCTGCGTTTTGACTGCCCTCTACGTACATCGTGATTTTACAACCATAGCGCCGAGCTATTTCGCCCTCGAGCAGTTTACCATCGGCAGAACTTTCAGCGAGAAAAGCACCCGCTTCACTCGGCTCTAAGCGCAACAGGTACTGTCGCTTACCGTCATAGCCCCAGATCTGCGCGGCGCATTCCCTTCCGTTTATGCCGGATTCAAGCATCAGCTTGAAGGCGCTCAGTGGATTGGAGGTATTCGCTGCCTGCGGTTGCAGAGCCTTATTTGCCGTCGAGTCTTTAAAAATGCTTACTTTAGGCATCAGATTGGGCGCAAAAATAATCTTTCTTTGCTCAGACTCACCATTATCCTGACCTATGAGCGTCATTGCATTCTTGCCGGTAGCGTCAAGCTGAACGTATTTCACCGTTGCTCGGTAATCCTCCACCAGCCGGAGCGGGCCCTTTGTTCTCCCCGTCACTTCAATGAGCGTCTTTGGCCAAACAGAGGGTGGGCTAGCAGATGAAACCAAGGCCTGATGATCTGGAACTGGCAGCGAAACCTTGACATCGATGGTCGCGACGGGCGTCCCCCTCCATTTGAACTGCAAAGTTTGATCTAAAGTCGCAACCTGCGCTTTAAGGCCTGCAATGGGAATAAGCAGGCAAAACATGAGAGCCATCGATTGTCTCATCGTCATACCCTTGATAATCCTAGGAGCCGCGGGACGATCGGCGAGCTTACTGCACGTTGCAGGGCGAAATGGCGACTACTCCGCCAGCCGCTAAACCAGCGCCTCAATCAGCGCAGGGCCGTTATGTCGAAGACCAGCCTCTAGCGCTGTATTAAATTCTTCCAGTGTGGTCGCCCGCCATCCCGCAACACCCATACCTTCAGCCAACGCAACCCAGTTCAACTCAGGGTTCGACAGATCGAGCATGCTCATGGCCTTAGGGCCAGGGTTATGCGCACCGACTCGGCCAAACTCGATTTGCAGGATGGCATATTTACGATTAGCAAAAATTATCGTGGTGACGTTTAGATTTTCTCGGGCCTGGGTCCACAAAGCCTGCAGCGTGTACATGCCGCTACCGTCAGCCTGCAAATTGATGACTGGACGGTCTGGGCAAGCCACCGCAGCCCCAGTGGCGGTGGGCATGCCATAGCCAATAGAGCCACCGGTCAACATTAACCAGTCGTGGGGCGCACTGGTGCGGGTCGATATGGAACAACCCCCGCCGCAAGTGCCACCCTCGTCGACCACGATGGCGTTGTCAGGGAAGTAATGTGCGAGGGAAACACCGACGCTCTCTGGTGTGAGCCCGCCCACTGGCTTTTCTGGGCGCGAATACGACACCACGTTCACCGTTTGGCTTCCCGCCCCTACAGCATCCACCAGCGCTGCTAGCGCACCATCGACATCACCGTCGCGCTCCACCAACGTGTGCAGCGCACAGCCTTCGGGTGTTAACCAGTTCGGTTTTTCAGGGTAGGCAAAAAAGGTTACAGGCGGTTGCGTGCTGACCAAAATCAGATGTTTCGTGCCTTGCAGCACCTCTGCCGCTTGCTCGCCAAAATACGGCAGCCGCAGCGCTTCCGCTCGGCCTGCGCCACGATGCATTCGCGAAATAAACGTATCGGTAATCACTCGAGCGCCTGTGGCCTGTGCGACTTTGTCGGCCAGAGCCAGCCGCTCCTCAGTAAGTATGCCGTTCATCAGTAGTGCGCACGACTCACCAGTTTTAAGCACCTTGGCGACGTCTTCTACCGCAGTGGGATCAACTGCCTTGGGTTGAAAACGCGGCAGAGGCGCGGCGCTCGCTGTGGTTCGATTCCACGCCGTGTCTGCCGGTAAAATCAGGCTGGCCACCTGACCCGGAGGTGCCAGTGCCGCTTGAACGGCCTCGGCACCATCTGAGGCGACATCGTCGGCCGTTGCCGAGACCTTGACCCAATGACTCATTGGCGTTGCAACGCCTTCAACATCCGAGGTTAGGGGTGCATCGTATTTGCGATGAAAGGTCGCATGATCACCAATGACGTTAACCATAGGTGTGCGAGCCTTCTTGGCGTTGTGCACATTGGCCAGTCCGTTGCCGAGCCCGGGTCCAAGATGCGTCAGGGTCGCTGCAGGCATGCCGGTCATGCGTCCATAGCCGTCTGCAGCGCCCGTCACCACACCTTCGAATAGGCCCAACACACAGCGCATTTCTGGGTTGCTATCCAGTGCCGCCACAAAGTGCATTTCTGAGGTGCCGGGATTTGCGAAACAGACATTAACGCCAGCATCAACGAAGGTTTGAACAAGAGATTCGGCCCCACTTCGATCTTGACCCTGTTCCGGTGATTGCTCGGCTTCACTCATGTCTATTCCCCAAATGCGTTAATTCATTAAAACGGTCTGGAGGTTAAAACCTTTACATCAGCAACACCAGTTGCAGTTCTGCGCGCCTGCATGCAGATGCTGAGAACGGCTCAAACGGTCGTCTTATCGTATGATGTTGCAATGAAAGCCGCGCAACGTCATATCGAATTCGAGGTGAACCTAGCAAAAAGCGAAGCAGCACTGCGGCGCACCCTGCCAGATGCTCGGCTGCAGATTACAGCGCTCCCCGCCGTTGCACAGATAAAACTGGCGCTGATCAACTCGGACTTTCAAACCGGACCTTTGCCTGCCTCGGTGATGCACACGGTCATTGCAAAGCCTGCCTATTGGGCGTTTTGTTGGGGCAGCGGTTTAGCCTTAGCAAGATGGCTGCTCAAAAACCCGGAGGTGGTTGCAAATAAGCGCGTTGCCGATGTGGGATGCGGCTGCGGTATCGGGGCAATCGCAGCCAAAATGGCCGGGGCNGCACACGTNATCGCCTGCGACNACGATCCAGATGCTCTGGTNAACNCCCAAGCNAATGCGGCGCTGAATGATGTGCNCTTGGCNTTCTGTGCGGATGTTGCGCAACTCGACGGCGATCTCGACCTTATCTTGATGGCCGATGTGCTTTACGACAAAAGCAANTATCCCTTNCTGAGCACAGCAAAATCTCTCGCCAATTCAATCATCGTGGCGGACTCGCGCGTGCGNANAATCGACGATTCCGACTTTGCGGTTTTTCATACCAGTGAGGCCCTGACCTATCCCAACCTCGGTGAGTTTGATGAGTTTCGAGATGTGCGATTTTTCCGCGCTTCGTAAACGCCGCAATGTCTGACTNTCTTTTGCNCTTGGCATCAGTTGATTTGCAGCGGTAATCTCAGGCCAGCAAAACGTAGAACATGAGGAGAAGAAAATGTNNACNGCCGAGTANCAGGAAATTATTTTCGAAGTAGATGAGCCCGTAGCGACCATTACTTTAAACCGCCCAGAGGCGATGAATGCGCTAACGGTGCGCATGTTGGCTGAGATTCGGCACGCCGTCGCCGCGGCCGAGAAAGACGACAAGGTCGTAGGTATCGTCCTAACTGGCGCGGGCCGTGGCTTCTGCCCGGGCATGGACATGAACGCCCTTGACTCCATGAGCAGTGGNAGCGGCGGNGCNAAAGACGATTTGTCGCACCTGCANGCCGATCCCGGCGACCCAGAAATGGGGGAAAACTTCCGCGTGGCATACACCTACTTAATGTCGGTTCGTAAACCCATTATCGCTGCGATCAATGGGGCTTGCGCAGGACTGGGATTTGCCATCGCGACGATTGCCGACCTGCGTGTCGTGGAGCGCCAAGCAAAGTTCAGCACCGCCTTCTCACAGCGCGGGCTCATTGCTGAGCATGGCGTCAGTTGGACGCTTCCCCGGTTGATCGGCTCAGGCAATGCGTTGGATCTGCTTTGGAGTGCTCGCAAATTCAATGGCGAGGAAGCGTCGGAAATTGGCCTAGCCGAGCGCTTAGTGGAGACCGGCGAAGCGCTGGCAACTGCGCAAGATTATGTGCGCAATCTCGCCGCGAGCGCAGCTCCGGTATCGCTGCAGGTGATGAAGGCTCAGGTCTATCGTCATCTCAATATGCCGCTTGCGGACGCCATGCACGAGACCAACGACTGGATGGCGCAAAGCCTTACCAAGGANGATTTTCGGGAGGGTGTACGCTCTTTCATCGAAAAGCGTCCGCCAAAATTTACTCGGGTAACGGTTTAGCCCGCGTACCNNTTGTCCGACTCAAAACGATGTCTGGCTGCGATGAGGTAGTTCCGTGCTGTCACCGACTGTGAACACCAGCGACCAGTCGCCGTTAGTGCACCGCGTTGACAGTAACGGTGTCGCACTCACNGTGCTGGAACTGGCACCGGAAAATAAAGCGACCGCCACGCTCGTCCTGCACCATGGCCTGCGCGATAGCGCCTATGCGCTGCTACCCATCGCGTCGANGCTAAGCGAGCNCTTTCATGTGCTGCTGCCGGAACTTCGAGGCCACGGGCAAAGCGATGCCAGCGATGCCTATGGNGTTTTCGATCTTGTACTGGACTTACATGAGGTGGTCGCAACCCTCGCCGGCAGCCGCCTCGCGCTCTTTGGTCATAGCCTTGGCGGCCACATCGTCAGCAAATATGCCGCCATATTTCCCGAGCGGGTCGAAGCAGTTGCGATCATTGAAGGCCTTGGGCCACCGCAACGTGCCCATGAAGCCGACGAAGTCGCCGAAATGCAGGTCTTACAGTTCATGATTCTTAACCGGCTACGCCAGCAACCTCGGCGCAGTCGACCCATACAGAACACGGACGATGCCCTTGACCGCCTGCTGCGCAACAACCCACGACTGAAACGCACTCAAGCAGCAGACCTTGTGCCGCATCTGCTCAGACCGATTGCAGGCGGCTTCGAGTGGGCCTTCGATTCGCGAGCAAGCAGCGTCTTCGTGGGTGCTACCCGCGAAAACGATGCCAAGTTCTGGCGTAATATTAAGGCGCCGTGCCTCGTCGTCAGCGGCAAACTATCCTTCGAATACTGGGGGGCTGAGATGGGCGACGAAACATTCGACGGTCATTTCGGCGAAAACGAAATGGAGCAGCGAATTAACTTGTTTCATGACTGTGAGCACCACTGGTTTGAGCGTTCAGGTCATATGGTTCACTACGATGAACCAAGCCGCTTGGCCAATGTCTGTTTGACCTTCTTCAGCGAGAAGCTTTCTTTATTGTGATGCGATACATGGGGGGATCTATCGATGTCAGAGATTATTGCGAGTGAATTGGACTTCGACGGCGCTAAAGTCGTTGAGGATTTGAATCGACTGTTACGCCTGCGAACTACCCCTATCGGCATGAAGCTTTTTGCGAGCCGAGAGGAAATGTCGCAAATACCGAGGATCCGCCGCCCTGGCGACATTCACACCACAGACCAGATTGTTGGCCAAGCCGCGCGAAACGGCTGGACCGTTGGCATCACTGCCGACGACCTAGTGGGCGCCCAGTGCAGTACCGTCATCGGTTTGCACCCGCGAAGCGAGGAATGGCTATCTGGAGAGCGTATGCATGGCGTCTGGTACGGCACGGCGGAAGATGCCGCCGCCCATCAAGTTGCCATGGATGTGGTGCCTTTCGGTCAATATGAAGCCATGGCAGTAAGCCCATTGGCCAGCGGTCGACTGAACCCCCCAGACATTTGCCTGATTTACGCGACCCCTGCGCAGATGATCATCTTTATCAATGGTCTGCAGTGGACGGGCTACAAAAAGCTCGAGTTTAGTTGTGTTGGCGAATCAGCTTGTGCAGATAGCTGGGGTAAGGCCTTAGCGACAGGCGAGCCGAGCCTATCTTTGCCGTGTTTTGCCGAACGGCGCTATGGCGGAGTCATGGAAGATGAGCTTTTGATGGCGATTCCGCCTCACTTCCTACCGAGGGTCATTCAAGGCATGGAGGCCTTGTCTCGCAACGGTTTGCGCTATCCGATTCCTAGCTACGGTGTCAGCAACGATGCTCGCGCGGGCATGGGCGTAAGTTACTAAGCGGCAAACTATCTTGCCAATCTGGCATTATTTTTATCAACTTATAGTAGACTTGACCGATTAATAATTCGAACGTCCACCTTGGTTGGGGTCGATGAACTCAAAACTGAGCCGAAATACTGCCACGAGTCTTGTCGCTGCGGGTACTGTACTGAGCGGAGACATAGTCTTTTGTCAGGAACTTGTC
>PBTJ01000091.1 GCA_002726925.1 Gammaproteobacteria bacterium
CGACCAACGCGCCGATAGAGCTGCGCATTATCGGTCCAGACTTAGCTGTGCTGCGGTCAGAAGCGCAGCGCCTGCGAGCCGTGGTGGCCGGCATATCGAAGGTCACCTTTGTGCGTGCGACGCTATCAACGGCAGAACCCAAGCTCACTTTTGCGCCACGTGAAAACACAGCAGCAGCCAGCGGCATCAGCACCGGCCAACTCGCTCAAAACATCAATTCGCTTCTCAGCGGACAAAACGCCGGTACCGTGCTTGAAGGCAATCGGCAAATCCCAGTGCGCGTGCAGCTCGCCGACCGTTACCGCAACGATATGGCCGATCTGACTACCCTGCCGATGTTAGCCGCGGGCGGAAGCGGCATTCCATTGGAAGAACTGGGCGAGTGGCGGCTCCAGCCGACAGCCTCAGAAATTGATCGCCGCCAGGGCGAACGACTTAGTACCGTGCAGGCATTCCTGCAGCCCTTTACGCTGCCGGACACGGTCATGGGCGACATTCAAAAAGCGTTGGCGGAGCAAGGCTACGAACCGCCGCCAGGCTATCGCTTGAGTNTTGGCGGAGTCGCGGAAGAAAGNGCTGAATCNATCGGCAGCATCGTGTCGGTATTTGTCTTTTTCGTCCTGGCGATGACCGCGGTGGTTATTTTATCGCTGAATTCATTTCGCCAAGCGGGGCTGATCGGCATTGTCGCGCTGCTGAGTTTTGGTTTNGCGCTATTGGGTTTANGGATTTTCAGCTANCCCTTTGGCTACATGGCGCTNATCGGCGCATTGGGCATGATGGGTTTAGCCATTAACGGATCCATCATCGTGCTGTCCGCTCTCAAGGCGAATGACCCCGCACGCACCGGAGACACAGACGCCGTGGTTGATGTCGTTGTCGACGCTTCACGGCATATCGTTTCGACAACGCTTACGACCATTGGCGGGTTCATTCCGCTGATCGTCAACGGTGGAAAATTCTGGCCACCCTTGGCAACAGCCATCGCGGGCGGCGTGGCGGGTTCNGCAATTATCGCCCTGTATTTTATTCCCGCCAGCTANGNGGCCATTCAGCGTAAACAACAGCGAAAGCTCGCTGCTAAGCAAGCAAAAGTCGCNGCCAAGNCTAACTACGCTTGAGTNATACGGCGGAATACCTGCTCGCCACCAACCCAAGTTTCTAGCACGTTGATGCTACCTATGGTTTCTGGGGCCACCGTCAGAGGATCTTGGTCAAGTACGACAAAGTCAGCGAACTTGCCTTCTTCTAGGCTGCCCACCTCGTGATCCGAGTGACACTGCCAAGCCGCGTCGATCGTCATGGCACGCAGTGCAGCGGTGGCGGGCACGCGCTCTTCTGGTGACAGCAACTCGTCACTGCGCCACATGTTTCTGACCACCGCNTTTTCCATACAGCGCAATGGATTCATTTCAGTCACTGGGTCNTCGGAGTGCAAACTCCAGCGAATGCCTCTGTCTTCACAGGCACCGGTGCGATCCAACTTTGATGCTTTCTCTAAACCAAATATGTCGTCGACAAAGGCTTTGCCCCAATAGTGCACNTGGCCNATCAGAAAGCTCGGCGAGAGACCAAGCTCTGCCATTTTTTCAATCTGTTCATCGTGCAAGATACTGCAGTGTTCGATTCGACAGCGTCGTGCGGCGGGATCCAGTCCCTTGACTTTGGATTTGGCAAATGCGTCTAACGCCCGATCGATCGCCGCGTCGCCATTAGCGTGTACGCAAACTGCCCAGCCTTGGCGCAAACGGGTCTCAACCGCTTGGTCGAGTTCGTCTTTTTCAATATAGGCCATGCCGTGGGCATTATCGCCTTCTGCACCGATAAAGGCCTCACGCTGCAGGCCAGTGCGGCCTTGGTTGGAACCGTCAGACACAATCTTCCAACCGGTGCGCCGCACCCACTCATCCCCCTCGCCCCACCGCAGNCCTACCTCNTCCCAGCGAGCCGCCATGGCTTGGCTGACACTGTAGCGAAACCGTGCGGTCATACGTCCGCTGTCGCGCATGCTCTGGTAGACGTCGAGCTCTTTTACGCCNTGGAACATGCCCGTGCCTTGATCNGCCAACAAGGTAATACCAACGGCGTTGGCCTGACCCAGCACACTCAAACAGCCTTCAGTAATGTTGCCGTTTTTCAGCTTGGTGTTGTGCCTGACTACCAATGCCATGGCCGGACCCGCCTTTAGCACACCGTTAGGATTGCCCTGAGCATCTCGGCCGATNTCTGCACCTTGGGGGTCCGGGGTACTGGCATCGATGCCTGCCAGCTCTAAGGCAACGGAATTACAGTAGCCCAGATGCAAAGAAGTGTTATAGACGAAGACGGGGTGCTCGGTACTCACCGAATCGAGCAAATCCTTTGTGAGATAGTCCGGTCCTTGCTGAAGCGATGGATCGAACTGCCGACCCACCACCCATTCNCCAACAGGTGTTGCCCGAGCGTCCTCGCCAAGTTGTGCCAGCGCCGCTGCCGCGGTTTCGAAGCGGTTGGGTCCGATATTGGAGAAATCNTGCATCATGGCCAGTGGCGGCAGATGCATGTGGGGTTCGACGAAGCCCGGCACCACTACCTTGCCCTTCAGATCAAGTCGCAACACCCCTTGCGCAGCGGCTGGTGCATCCTCGAGATGACCAACCCAAGCGATACGTCCTTGCTCGACGAGGANAGCCTCAGCAATCGGTGCTGCGGCATTCATCGTGATGANATGCGCACCGGTTACCAGCAATGGAGGTGGNGCAAGGCGATCAGGTCTAGCGGGGGTGCGNTTAGCTTGGGCCGCCAAATCNACATTCGCCAGCCGCAGCGCTTCGGCAAAAACATTTGCGCAGCATGGACAGGCAAATGGATCTGCGCTGTGATGCTCGGGCACCGAATGCTTGAGGCTGGTCGGCGACTCTNGCGTGCCCGAGAAAGCGTCAAAAGATTNTCCGNGGGTGTTATCGAGCATAAGAGCCCCCTCTAATCGCGTTTAGCCGCGAATCAATCGGAATGCATTTGCCGAAAAAAAGGGATGTTGTGACCAACATCCCTTCATCTAATACAACGAAAAAGGTAGCGGCGCTTATCCCGCCGATTCGCTGCGCAGCGATGGCAACTGATAACCCTTCGACTCAAGATCGGCGCGCACAACTTTCTTGTCCATCTTGCCGGTTGAGGTCAGCGGTATCGCGTCTACAAACAGTATTTCGTCGGGCAGCTGCCACTTGGCGAAGGCCGTTTCGCAGTGCGTCAAAATGGTTTGTTCACTCACTTCTTTGCCGGCATCCAAGATAACCAAGGCGACTGGCCGCTCGTCCCACTTGGGATGCGGTTGGGCGACCACGCAGGCCTGGACCACACCTTCAACGCCCACAATATGGTTTTCTAAATCCACAGACGAAATCCATTCACCACCACTTTTCACCAAGTCTTTCGAGCGGTCGGCAATGATCAGATATTCCTCAGGGTCAATCTTGCCCACGTCGCCGGTGATCAACCAACCATCGTGGAACTTGTCAGGCTGCGGATTATTGAAGTACTCGGAACAAATCCAAGGTCCGCGNACCAAGATCTCACCAACCGTTTCGCCATCGTGGGGCANACGATTGAACTCTTCATCGAAGATATCCAACTCCAATCCAGGCATNAGCAGGCCAGCCTTGGCNACATTCTCGAATTGCTCGTCTTCCGACAACGCCAGTTGGGAGCGCTTCATGACGCGGCGAGACAGCGTAGCCAGTGGCGAGGTTTCGGTCATGCCCCAGCCCTGAATCATCTCCACATCGAGTTCATCCCAGAACCAGCGAATCAAGGAGGGCGGTGGAGAACTACCACCACAGGTCAAACGCGACAGCGAAGACAGGTCATAGGCATCGGGATTTGCTTCGTACAGGCCTTTCACACCCTGCCAGATTGTCGGCACACCAGCAGACAGAGTGACTTTTTCCGCCACCATCAAGTCCAGCAGGCGCGCGGGATCCATGAAGCGNTGCGGCATGACCTGCTTACAGCCCAGCATCAGCGCNGACCAAGGAATTCCCCAACCCATAGCGTGGAACATNGGCACGATGCCGCAAACCGTATCAGTNCCNGTCAAACCCATGGAGTCNGTCATGCACTGGGTGAGCGTGTGCAGGTACTGGGAACGATGNTCGTACTCNACACCCTTAGGGTTACCCGTGGTGCCGCTNGTGTAGCAAAGGCCCATGGGAGAATTTTCGTCAATCTGCGGCCACTCGTAGTGGGTGGGCTGGCCATTGATGAACGCCTCATAATCCACGGGGTCTGGCAGCCCAGTAGACCAACCCTCGAAGCCGTCTTCNGTGGCGACGATAATTTTACGNACCGTCGGTATTTTGCCGTTTAGTACTTCCAACAACGGCAACACATCAGCGTCTACGATGATGATCTGGTCTTCCGCGTGATTGATGATGTACTCGAGATCCTTCGGCGACAGACGCACGTTCAGCGTGTGCAATACCGCACCCATGCCAGCGACGGCATGATACGCCTCTAAATGGCGAGATCCGTTCCACATAAAGGTGCCAACGCGATCACCGACCTTGATGCCGATGCCGGCCAACGCATGAGCAAGCTGGTGAGCTCGATCTCGGGTTTCTCGATAAGACTGACGACGCACGCCAGTTTCAGTCAGAGTAACGATTTCTTCATTGGGCGCGACCNTGGCGCCTCGATCCAAAATATTGGACATCAGTAAGGGCGTGTGCTGCATCGCCATAGTGGGTTTCTCCTCCGCAATATCTTCCTCGTCAATGCGCGAAAGTCTATCACCGGCATTTCAGCGGACATAGCNNTTGTCTTTCGACAGACGCTAAAGCGCGAGTTGAGCGCCATGAGCAGCCCAAGTGNGTTATGCTCTCTGGCTGACATCTGAGCCNACGCGCTCAGCGAGTATGCCGGGCAGGCTGCCTGGAGATTGGGGGCAGCATCAACAACGATAACCAAAGTTCNAGCGGCGGCTGGTTTTATGGGTGGATAGTCGTGCTCGTTTCTGGATTGCTGGGATTCTTGGGCACCGGATTTTATTCCTATTCTAGAGGCCTATTTCTACCCCACCTTGCCGAAACCCTGGATGACGGTAATCGCTTCAGTATCTCCATGGGTTTTTCCTGCGCGGTAATCACCGGCGCACTGATTGCCCCCTACNTAGGGCGCTATTTGGATTACGGCTCACCCAGAAAGGTCATTCTTTATGGCGTCACCATCGTGTCTGCTTCCTATTTAATGCTGGCCTACGTTTCTAATCTTGTGCAGTTTTACTTCGTGGTCAGCGTCTGCATGGGCCTGGGCATGGCCACCATGGGCGGGCAAGTCTGGCATCGCTCAGTGATAAACTGGTTCGATCACTGGCGTGGCCGTGCCATTTCTTTCGCGGTGCTGGGCGCATCTTTGTCAGGCATCATCATGCCGCCCGTGGTCAATGCGATGATCGAGGCGATTGACTGGCGCAACGCCTACCTCGTTTTCGGTGCNACCACAGCATTGGCTCTGTTTCCTGCGGTTTACGTATTTCTGCGTGATCGCCCAGAAGAGATTGGCGAAGTGCGCGACGGCCAGCAATACGTGGATGACAACCCTGGGGAAATGGTCGCCATTGCGGAGGACAGCGTNGAGTGGAGCACACGGCAAATGCTCACGCATCGTGGCTTCTGGGCCATAAGCGTGATCTTCGGCTCCATGTTCTGTGTTTTTGCTGCCGTGATGCTGCACCTGTTCTCGCACCTGCANGACATTGGTTTAAATAGCGAAACCGCNGCCTTGGNGTTGTCGATGACAGCGCTGTTTGCGGCCNTGGGCAAACCGGTTGTCGGCTGGCTCTCTGACTTTCTCGGCGCGCGAGTGAGCATATGGTTAGCGCTGATCTGCCAAGNCTTNGCGCTGATGTTTTTTAGCGTCGCCGAGTCAACCTTGGCGGCGATCTTTGCGGGCTGTCTGTACGGTTTTGGCTACTCGGGNATGTCNCCTTTGCGAACTTTCGCCATTTCCAGCACGCTGGGCAGTCGATCTTTCGGTGCTGCTGCAGGCTTACTGCGCTTTGTGGAAATGCCTTGGGCGCTCCTGGCATCGCCCATTGCAGGACTGATATACGATCAAACCGGTAGCTACCAAATTGCCTTTCAGGTGCTGGCGGCGCTGATGCTATTTTGCTGCCTTGGCCCCTTCTTTATCGCCGTTGGTGGTCGTCGTGAACGCATGTTGCGCAAAGCGCGGAACGCGTCTCGATCTCTGGCGAAGTCGGCGAGGATGTAGAACTTTCCGCGCGACGGGNTTCGGTCACAGACTCGNTACACCTCGGCGGCAATCTGTTTTATCGAATCCCCCGCGAAGAAAAGAAGCAGCTNGCTAATNGGCAGCGGAACCTTGCNGCACNGGTCGAACCGCTACTCTGGAGCCGCCATNACTCCAAGCACGCCTTGCGCCACAAGGCGTGCGATGTCCTCTTCNGCATANCCAAGCTCCGNCAATATCTCGGCGCTATGCTCGCCAAGTCCCGGCGCCGGGCGCTGAATNCCNGANGGCGTCTNATCAAACCGTGCCGCCGGACGCGGCTGGCGAATGCGACCGGCAATGGGATGGTCGTATTCATGAATCAAATCGTTGGCCTGAATTTGCGGGTGTGTAATGACTTCGTCGCGCGACAGCACCGGCGCAGATGGCACGCCTTCAGCATCGAGCCTTTCCAGCCAATAGGTGGAGGTATTGGTGGCTAAGACTTCGCCAGTCAGGGTCAGTCGCTCCGTCGCATTGACCGCACGGTCGTTGACGGTCAGAAAACGCGGATCCTCTAGCCATTCTGGGTGCCCAAGGGCGGTGCACATGCCTCGCCACTCTTTATTGCTCATGGCACCTGCTGTGATGTAGCCGTCTTGGGTTTGGAAGATAAGGTCTGGTGAAAGCTGAGCGCGGGCGTTGGTGACTTCCTTACCCACCAAGGTGAAACCACCCATCCCTTCCGGCCACAGATAAGCGACCATGGTGTCGAGCATGGCGAGTCGTATGTGCTGACCCTTGCCGGTTCGCTCCCGCGCAAACAGCGCAGCGGTAATGGCTTGAGCTGCGGTAACCGCGGTGGTTTTGTCAGGAATAATCGTGCGGATCATTTTCGGTCGACCGGTTTCACCATCTGCTTGTATTGCAGCCAATCCGGACAACGCCTGAATGACTGGGTCGTAAACACGCTGATGGGCGTAGGGCCCATCATCACCAAAGCCGCTGATGGAAACGAAGATGATGTCCTCTTTCAGACATCGCACTACGTCTTCGCCAAAGCCCATGCGCTCGATGGCACCCGGGCGAAAATTCTGCACCATCACATCGGCGGTTTTGAGCAGCTTCTTAAGTGCATCGACACCCTCGGGTGTTTTTAGATCCATCGCCAGCGCGCGCTTGGATCGATTAGAAGAAATAAACGTCGAGGTGATGCCGCGACGCGTAGCCCCTGCTCCGCGCACCAGGTCGCCATCTAAAGCCTCAACCTTAATCACATCAGCGCCTTGGTCCGCCAACATCATGGTAGCCACCGGCCCGGAAATCATACTGGTGAGATCGACGACGCGTATCCCTGCNANAGGCCCTTGTTGAACATCGGAATTTTGCTCAGCCGTCATAAAAATGCCTGTTTTCTCACGTTGTTATTCGTGGGTTCTATGCAGCTTTACTGCGCTGCCGACTTTTCAGCAACACCTTTGGCCCACTTGTAGTCGGCCTTGCCGTTGGGCGCGCGCCGCACTTGGTCGACGAATAAAACCTGTCTTGGCTGCTTGTAGCCTGCCAAATGCTCGGCAGTAAACCCCATGACATCGTCGGCACTGACTTTGGCGTTTTCATAGAGTGAAGCGACCGCCACCACGCGCTCACCAAAACGCTCATCGGGTAAGCCAACCACCAAGCAATCTTCGACNCTCTCGTGGCGCTTCACCGCTTCTTCCACCTCTTCGGGAAAGACCTTTTCGCCCGCGGTATTGATGCAAACGCTGCCGCGCCCCAGCAGGGTGATAGAGCCATCAGCTTCTACCGTGGCGTAGTCGCCGGGGAAGCTGTAGCGCACGCCATTAACTTCGCGAAATGTGACCGCAGATTTTTCCGGGTCTTTGTAGTAACCCAATGGCACAAAGGACGATGTAGCGATCTTGCCCATCTCACCGGAACCCGGCGCCACCATGCGGTCATCGTCGGTGATGACCGCAACGCCTTCATTGAGTTCAAATTTTGCGGTGCTCGCAGCAGCTTCTCGCGTCATNACAGAACTGCCCATACCGCCTTCGGTAGAGCCCATCACATCAGCCAGTACCATGTCGTGATNGCGCAGCAAGCCTTGCTTAATCTCGGTGCTCCACATCACGCCGCTGGAGGCAATTTGNTTGAGGGAGTCNATCCGGTAGNGCGTGCCGCGTTTTTCGGCCTCATCAAGGGCCGCTAAAATGGGTCGCGCAAAGGCATCGCCAACGANCACCAAATCGGTGACTCGGTGGTCTTCTACCATCGTAAGCAGCTTGTCTGGATTCAGTCCTAGCTTGGAAGTCGTCGCCACCGTGCCGCCGAGCAACATGGGTGCGAAGCTACCGAGCCAAACGCCGGTGCCGTGCATCAGCGGACAGGCCGGCAAACTGATCGGCGGCTCATCAATTTGTTCGAGAAAGTCGCTGTAGGCTGCAAGATTTTCCGGCGGTTGAATGCTACGCCCTTCCGCCCCCANGGCTAAAAAGTACTGCGCAAACTGACCCACGGGGTACATCACACCTTTGGGCATGCCAGTNGTGCCGCCGGTGTAAAGCATATATACCCCTTCNGGGTTTTGTATGCGGCGGGGTAATGGCTGGTGGGTGCGAATGGCTCGCTCGTAATCCACCGCGCCCTNTAACAGCGATTCGGTGCCGTCATCGATCTGCACAAAGAGTTTGACCTTCGGCAGACGCTCGCGAATCTCCCAAATGCGCATGGCGTAGCAAGACTGGAAAAACACGGCCTCGGCATCGCTGTTCTCAAGCAGGTAAACGAGTTCGTCAGATTTGTAGCGGTAATTGACGTTAATCGGGCAACCGCCCACTTTGAAGATACCGAACTGCGCTTCTTGATATTCGCTGCAGTTGTGTAGGTATAAGCCGGCTTTGGAATCTGCGCCNAGGCCATGTTCTTCTAACAGGCTGGCGATGCACGATGCGCGCCGCTCGAAATCTTTCCAGCTAAGCGGTTTGTCGTCGGATATGGTGGCGACGCGATTGGGATATTTGTCGGCAACAATTTCCCATGCCGAGGCAAAATGAAAGTCCATGNTTGCTCCCCTCTTCTCTCTGAGCCGTTAATTGCAGAAAACCCCTTCCCCAAAAGTAGTCTTTCCGACACCTGCTGACCGACGGTGGGTNCAGCCGCGCGCAAAGATAGTGGCGCAATTAAGAGGCGAGGTCTAATCGTTAACGAGCCAAGGGCGCACCCTTAATTCGCAGTGCGAACATCGGTCAGCCTGACCTTCAACGGCATGCTGCCCATCTTGGTTTTGACTAAGACCGGCAAATAGCTAAGGTCCGGGGCCAACCAGTAATTGACGCGACGATGGATACTGCCCGGCGCTGCCGCAAAAGGCTCCGATTGAACTTCGATGGTGGAATACGAAGTGCCGGCAACCTTAATGTTTTTGCCGCGTTTGACCATGCGCACTCGATATCGCCCCAACGTGTCATCCAGGTAGTTCAACAGTAACGGGGTGTCTTGGTCATTGCCGCCAAAGTGACAGCCCATCACATAGAACTGGCTAAGCTTATCGACGTAGAAGCCCGGCTCTTCTGGGTCATCCAACTCATGTTCGAGCGCTTGAAACATCGGCTCATCTTGGTTGGGACGCTGCAAAAAGCCCCGGTACTGAGCGATTAAATTTGCCCAGTCATATTGCAGCGAGTCGTCGAACTTCCAGCCTGGGCTGAACCCCTTATTGGTATAGCTGCTGGGTTGGTAGTCGCAATCACTAAAGGTAAAGCTGGTTTGATGAAAATTNCTCACCAGCCAGCTCTGCAATTCGCTGGTCATAACCACTTGATCATTTTCAAAGTCGACATCGACGCGGGCNTCAAACCAAGTTGGCAAGCCGAAGGCATAGACGCGNTATTGGNCGGTTAAATCGGNGGTTGGNAGCGCCTTNGCGTAGGCGGGTACGGTCATTGTGAGCACAGTGCAGACCATCAAAATTGCCCAACAGGGCACTGNGGCCAAGTGCAGCGGTGATTTTGCTTTAACTATCGTCTTCTGAGNGGTCTGGTGGCAGATTGTCTTGGTCAGCATCTTGCTTGTCGGCCTCTTGCTGTTGNNAGTCTTGCTGTTGGGCCTCTTGCCACGCAGCAAAAGCCTCCAGTTCGCTGGACAGTTGCGCCACCACATAGCTAATGACGGCANCGTCATCTATTAGGCCCCAGCCGAACAAGAAATCGGGTATGCCGTCAAAGGGCACGACAAAATANACAATGGCNGCCNCCACGGTAANCATCGTCTGAGTCGACACTTCTCGATAATCNCCAGAAACATAGGCTTTGAGCAGCGCGATCAAACGCTGCAGCTGTTCCTTTACTTCACTCAGCGGACCGTCTTCGGNTCGGCCCATTTTGCTGACGGCCTTGGTCAGCATTTGCTTAAGTAAACGTGGGTTTTTCAGCAATGCGGCACCGCGCAGCAAGAATCGCCCAAAACCGCGGGGTACCTTAGCCATGACGTTGTTGACTGACCTCTGCTCGATCAGCCGCCGAATCTCTGTCGTTGATAAAGGCCAGCATCCACTGGGTAAACAGGCGCTCGTCGGTAGTCTTTTGCAGGCTCTCAACGCCGGCCTGATAGACCTCTTCTCCCAGCAACTGCCGACGCACGCCCATGAGGGCCTCTGAGTAATCGGTAGTGAGCTCCGGGTGGCCTTGAATGGTGAGTACCTCGTTGCCCATCGTAAATCCAGACACCTCACAAAAATCACTGGTGGCAAACACCTCAGCCCCGTCGGGTAATTTCAGCACTTGGTCTTTATGGCTTGAGACCAAATTCAACGCGGACGGTGGCACACCAACTGCGTTCATCCAGCGCGGATTGAGCACCACTTCACTGGTTTGTACCCCCACTGCCCAGCCAACGGGCGCGGGACCCGCCTCACCACCAAAGAAATGCGCGATCAGCTGATGGCCGAAGCAGATGCCGAGGAGTTTCTTCTTGGCCTCAATCGCCTGACGCACAAATTCTGCAAGCGCGCCAATCCATGGCAGTTCGTCATAGACACTGAGTTTGCAGCCCGTAATAAGATACGCATCGCAATCAAGATTATCTGGCAGCGCATCCTGCACGTTGTAAGTTGTGAAACTCATCGTCGGGTCTTCGGCGCGAAACAGACCCTCGAACATGCTGGGATAATCACCAAAACGCGGCTGCAGATCCTCGAGTACTGAGTCCGTTTGTAAGATGCCGAGATGCAGGGGCATATTGAGGTCGCCTTGGCCTGAGTGTGCTTAGACTATTTCAAAATAGCGTTCGAGCTGCCAGCTATTGATGGTGCGATGGTACTCGCTGGCTACCCATTGGCGCGTCATGGCGAAGTGTTCAACAAAGGTTTCGCCAAACTGCTTCTTAGCCGCCGTGGATTCGCCAAATCGATTCGCCGCGGACGAAAGGTCAGACGCAAAGTGAAATTGTAGTGGCAAATCATCCTCCGCTTCATAGGCGTTACCAGCAACTGGTTCGTTGGGGGAGAGCTGTTCTTGCATGCCAATATTCATAGCTGCAAGGGCCGCCGCCTGCACCAGATAGGGATTCGCGTCTGCACCACCCACTCGCACCTCGATACGCTGGCTATGAAGATCGCCTGGAATGACACGAATCGCCGCAGTGCGGTTTTCAATACCCCAGGTCGCTGCAGTGGGCGCCCAGGCACCTTTAACCAGCCGGGTATAGCTGTTCACGGTTGGCGCGAGCATAGACAAAAACTCCGGCAGGTAGCGTTGCAAGCCAGCCACGGCCTGGCGCATTTTTTCCGATATGCCCGCGGGATCTGCGGCATCGTAGAAAATGTTTTGCCCGTCGGCATCGCTGAGACTCAGATGCAGGTGGCCGCTTTGTCCGGGATAGTCCATCGACCACTTCGCCATAAAGGTTGCCAACATCAATCGGCGCTGAAAGTACCCCTTGGCCATAGTCTTAAAGAGCGACGCCCGGTCAGCGGCTTCCAGCCCCGACGTGGAAGCCAAAGCCGCTTCCCACACCCCGGGGCCGGTTTCGCAGTGCAACCCTTCTAATTCGCAGTCGATGTCTGCGCAGTAGTTCATGAATTCGGTGAACTCCTTGCCCAACGCAGAAGTTCGCAGTACCGAGTAGCCAAAGTTACCCGGCGAGATGGGTGTGAGGTTTCGATACCCCTTGTCGCGGATGCTGTGGGGTGTTTCATCGAAGAGAAAAAATTCGTACTCAAACCCGGCGCGCACCGCTAAACCCTGCTCCGCGAGGTTATCCAACACCGTCCGCAGCCGCGTACGAGGGCACAGTGGGTGATCACTGCCGTCGCGTTGCACAAACTCGGCGATGAAATACGGACACTCCTCTTCCGCCAGCCAGCGCTCGCTTTCCACCAATAATCGATAGCCGGTATCCGGAAAACCGCTGTGCCAGCCGGTGTAGGTACCCGCATCATAGAGTTGGTCGTCGATATCCCAACCGAATACGCAGTCGCAAAACCCCCCCCGTTTGTGCATCAGCCCAGCAAACTTCTGCAGACCCACATACTTGTCGCGGATTACCCCATCGATGTCCGTCAGGCCGAGCTTCACCTGCCGAACCCCTAACTCTTGATAACGCGCCAGTGTCTCCTGCAGTCGCTGCGGTGCGTTTGCTGGAATTTGCTCTAAGTCAGTCATGGGTCGCAACCCCTTAGCCTTGGAATCATCGTTGTAACATGGGCGCGTTACCCAACCTAATAAGCAAGCACAGGTATCGTTGTGGCTGGCGTGCGCAGGGGCCCCTCTGCATTCGCATAGACTTACCGCGTTACGATTTGACTTGTCGTTGTTACCAAATTTCTCACCCCTCCCCTTGAACGGGCCCGCATGCTTTTTGTGCACAGAAATGTGCCCAACCCTGTGGATAACTTTGAGGATAACTTGCGAGCGAAATGTACGCTTTTTACCTTATCGGCGCCGTCAGTCACCTAACTTATCCGCTCTAATTCCTATTTATTTATATTTTTCAATAGGTTATATGGGTATATTCGAGCTTGATGAGAAAGAAAGCATGCATCTTACCACTAACAGTTTTTTTGCGTGCGCGTGTGCATAAAACATCCGCTGTAAGTTAGTGCTTGCTAACTAATAACGTCATATTTCTGTGAGAATGTCCCTGAAAAGCCCGTATTTTTCTCGCGAAAACTAATCGTTAGCAAGCACTTTTTATCCACATTTTCGTCCACTGGGCCCGCACCATGCCGATATCGCAATCCCCCAGCGGGTCGCTGGCGTGCATCAAAAGTGCAATCCAAGTGTCCTAGTGCATAGCGTTGAAGAGTTTCCTTCGATACTTCGTAGCCATCTCGTTACCCTTACCGAGAACATCGAATATGCGGATCATGGTGAGGCGACCAATGTCGTCCCGGAACTCGCGATCATCGCGCAATATTTCCAAGCACATTTGTAGCGACACCTCGGTTTCTCCAGCCACCATTTGCACAACGGCTAGGGCGTAACGTNACTCAAGGTCTTGGGGATCTGCTGTGACCGCCGCCTGCAACGACTCGAGACTGTCCATCGNAGCNGCCTCTTCGATNAACTCCAGTCGATTTTGAGGCCTGGCCCGACCTTCAGTGTCTTCAGGAACGGAAGCCAGCACGGTTCGCGCATCGTCCAAGTCGCCTTTACGCACNAGCACGTCGGCCAGTTCGATGCGCAGCGCCTGATTGTTAGGCTCTTCCTGAATGCTTTGCTGCAACGTTGCCGCCGCCGCAGCGAAGTCACCTGACGCCAGCATTGCCTCAAGGTTTCCCTGCATGGCCTCAATAGAGGACTGGGTCAACGCATCCATTACTGTTCGAAGCTGTGCTTCATCCACCGGCCCATCGATCTGTTCGGCGATGGCCCCTTTGTGAATGATNCGAATACTGGGTAGACCCTGCACTTGCAGTCTNGGAGCTAAGNTTTGATCTTGGGAGACATCCGATAACGCGAGCACGGCCTTGCCCTCGTAGCTAGCTAATACTTGTTCAGCGAGCGCTTTAACTTGGGCGGATTCTGGCACTTGTTCAGCCCAAAAAAGCAGCACCACTGGCAGGCTTTGAGACGCATCGACAACATCGGATTGAAAATTCTCCATAGAGACATTGATGGACGGCATGGGATGTATTCCTAGATCGCAGTTGTTTGATTCTGCCCCAGAAGGTGGCAGGCGGNNGCTATNTTACATCACCTTATCANAGGATATTTGACGAGTAATGGGTGGCTCGCCAATCCACTCCTGACCCTCGCGCTGGGTGGCGATATGTAGGCTGGCGAGACGCGGCTCTAGCTGCGCAAACAGCGCACTCACGACGCCAAGATCGTTGTTCTGATCACTGATATGGCCGATAACCACATGCAAGTTCGAGTGGGCGATTCGATGCAACAACTCGAACGCTTGGGTGTTGGACAAGTGGCCTAAATCACCGCCCACACGGCGTTTTAATGCCGGCGGGTAGCTGCCGCGCTGCAGCATGTCGCGATCATGGTTAGCCTCCAGCAGCAGGTAGTCACAGTTGGCAAATTGATCAACCACATGCTTCGTTACAAAGCCAAGATCGGACAACACGCCGACGCGTTTACCGTCCTGTTCAAACACGAATTGCGTGGGTTCTCTGGCGTCATGAGGTACCACAACTGGGTTGACGGTGACGCCTGCTANCTCGAAAGGCATATCNCCGTCGAAGGCCTGACAGGTAAACTCTTGAGGGCCATTTTTAAGGGTGCCGAAGGAGGCGTAAACGGGTATCTGGTAGCGATGAGCCAGCGCCGTTACNCCTGCAATGTGATCGCTGTGCTCGTGACTGACCAGTATTGCGGTGAGGTCNCCGGGNCTTAGCTGCAACCGTGCCANGCGCTGCTCGGTCTGTTTGAGGTTGAAGCCGCAGTCCACCAAAAACACCGCTTTACCTATGGCGACAAGGGTGCCGTTACCGCGGCTACCGCTTCCTAAGGACGCTATGCCCATGAGTTTAGCTGTCGAATCAAGTGGCGAACTCGCGAATCATCACCAAAATCTCTTGGGCTTTGTCAGCATCCGCCATCAGTTGCCCGTCTTGCAGCACGAAAATCTTGTAGGCGTCGCCCTTATCCGTGGCAATCGCTTCGCTCATCAACAATGTGACGTTGGTCTCGTTCTGCGAGCCACAGGAAAAAGTCACACGGCAGAGAATGCCACCGCTCTTTTTACCGGTTAACACTTCGTTAGGAATACTGATATCGAAACGTCCTGCATCGCTGTCTTCGCTGTTGATCAGCACACCCGCGTTACGCAGGGACTGNGTCAGTGAGGCAAGGGCTCGCCTTCGATCGAGGAAGAAACTGAGCTCGGGAATACCGTCCGCGTTGCGACGCATATCGCTCTTCGGCTGGCTACCAATTTGCAGCGCCACCTTAGATACTGTGCTTTCTGCCACACGCGCGGCCACATAACCGCCAATCTGTTCCAGTAGCGCTTTTTCNGCCGCGACAAGGTCAGAGTTCACTTCCTGTACGCGCAGAAGGTCCGGCGCCACCACTCCATTCAATTCATCGTTATCGTGACGTAAATGCACCTCGGTCGACTGAGGCTGCATACCTTGTTCTACACGCAGCAGGAATCTGTCTTCACCAGATTCCAATCCCGCTTCACTGCGTGCGCGCTGCATCAAAGTTCGCACAATGTCACGAGCAGGACTGCTGGTGTCTTCGAGCCAAGCGGTGTTCAGGCGGCCTACATCCGGACGATCATCTATCAGCACGATGCCGTTATCGGCGAAGAACTGTTTCATCTTCGGCCATGCCGTGGTTGGNGACTCTGGAATGACCAGCCAACTACGGCTGCCAAGGCGCTGCACCCGCACCTCGTCTCGNTTGTCTGAGGCGTACTTAGCATCGGGCAGCGGCGGTCGGTCCGGGTAATATGAAGCATTGCGCTGCTCGCCAATCGCGGGAATCGCTNACACTTGGCTTGGCTTAACTTGGCGCAANTCCGCAGGAACCTCCAGCGGCGCCTGAGGTCGCAAGTCGATATAGGTTGTCTTTTTCGGCTTATNGTCGCCGCCGATAAAGGGCANTGAGGGNAACATACCGCAGCCTGTCAAAATCGATGCAGCGGTCACCATCACCAGAGTTGGGGCTATTTTCATTAACTGTTTCCTGCTGCCTGAACGCGTTGGCGGACTGCTTCACGGTGCTCCGCACTCAAGGGTATTAGGGGCAGGCGAATGCCAGCGGGAATGCGCCCCATATCGGCTAACGCCCACTTTGTCGGTGTTGGGCTCGATTCCACAAACAAAATGTCATGCACCGGTTGCAACTGCTCATCTAGCGACACCGCCCGTACCGTATCGCCACTCAAGAAGGCGCTGCAAAATGCCGACATTTTGGCCGGTAGGACATTGGCGGTTACGCTAATCGTGCCTACCGCCCCTAGCTCCATCATTTGCATGGTTTGGGCATCTTCGCCGGACAGTATAAAAAAATTCTCGACGCCCTGATCTTTTACTGCCGTAAGGATCTGCGTCACTCGTGTGGCATCGCCGCAGGCATCCTTGATGCCCACCACACCTTCAATACGCGCCAAACGACCAACGGTTGCCGCAGCCAAATCACACCCAGTACGTGGCGGCACGTTGTACAACACAATCGGGGTAGACGTAGCAGCCGCGATGGCTTCGAAGTGACGGAACAGGCCTTCTTGGGTCGGACGGTTGTAATAGGGCGTGACTAACAAACAGGCATCCGCGCCAGCGGCTTCTGCTTCGCGTGTTTGGTGAATGGCTTCGGCGGTTGAATTACTGCCCGTGCCCGCAATCACCGGAATGCGCCCGGCCACGCGATCTATGGTGCGCTTAATCACCTGCAGATGCTCTTGCGTATCAAGCGTTGCAGATTCACCTGTAGTGCCCATAGGCACAATGCCATGCGTGCCGCTCGCGATGTGCCACTCGATCAGTTCATCAAGCGCGTCCCAAGCCACCTCGCCATTTTCATGCATGGGGGTGACCAGAGCGACAATGCTCCCTGTCAACATATCGTTGGCTCGCTCAGATGGTAAAGTCGAAATGGTACGCAGGGGCTTCTGCTCTGGCAACGTTTGTCTGGCTAGACGCTAAACAATTGACGTTAGAACCACCCAAGGCAACACTACTCATCGACCGTCAGCGCTTTACGCAGGATAAAGTCGAGATACCGGCTGTGTGCCTGAGTTGCGGCGCTTAAGGCAGCAAAATCCGAACCTTGTATTTTCGACTGCAAAGCCTCCCCTAGCTTCAGCAACTGCGCGAACAAAGCGGACCGAATATTGTGGCCATTGGCCTCAAGGTTCATGGCGGCAAGCACCATGTTCACAAATTCCACCTGCAGATTCTGGCGGTAGCTGTTCACGTTGCCATCAAGGTCTGCGGCAAAAACGCCTTTGGTCAGCGTCTCCAACATTTCGATCACCGAATACTCACCGCCGTAGGTTTGCGTGTCGGTCAAGCGCTGCAGCGTGTTCGGGTGCAGCAAGTGCCTGAGCACACTTTTTTGACTGAGCAGCAGAGATTCATGGATTTTTGGATCTTCGGTTTCGCCGTAAAAATCGAACCCACGTCGTTGCGGCTGCAGTCGCACAAACAATGACTGTGCATCGGCCAACACGTCCG
>PBTJ01000092.1 GCA_002726925.1 Gammaproteobacteria bacterium
AACATCTACTTCCCCTGCCGCCAGCAGCCGGCCGACTTCTTCGCCCGCCTTAGACAGCGCATCATGATTGGGCTGCGCGCCCATAAACGAATAATGCCAGCTGGAAACGCCGCCAATTTCACCGTCCGCGGCCATTTCCCGCAGCCTGTCCAGCGGAAACCAAATATTTGGATCTTGTTGGTAGGCACTGCGATCAAAATTGGTGCTGATAT
Source organism: Gammaproteobacteria bacterium (assembly GCA_002726925.1). GTDB lineage: Bacteria > Pseudomonadota > Gammaproteobacteria > Pseudomonadales > Azotimanducaceae > UBA4421. The sequence goes on from PBTJ01000092.1 coordinate 213, forward strand.
GCGAAACCACAAGATCGCCAAAGTCGGCATCACCGGGGATTAACCGATAGTCTATAGCGCCAACCTTAAAGGGAACGTCTGTGCGCCGGTGCAGGCCGGCGGTAGAAATGATTGCGACAGTGCAGTCCTTTAACGGTTTAGGCGTAATCCATGGTGCCGGCGCGACAGGCTGCATTTCACTGGAGCGTAATCTCATATGCTCGGCCTCCGAGTCATGAAGGTCAGATAAACGAACCATTAAACGACACCGTTGGGACTGTTCAGTGATTTTAGAATTTTTAAGGCGCTGAATTCAATGCAGCGGGCCGCGGACTTAGTCGCAGCCTACTCAACGCGGCAAGCAATACGTCCAGCGACTTGGCAGATAGGTTTTGATTCTGCCGCGTAATTTCTATGGCAAAGCCTTGAACGTATCGGTCGTCATCTTCAAGAGTCAGCGCCAACAGTTTTTCAATTTGCGCGGCGGAAAATTCATGGTTACAGGCCGCCTGTAACAAACTATAGGCAATAGACTGCCTGACCGTTGACCTTGGAAATAACGCAACCGCGGTATTATTAGGCTCAACCCCCGGCGCCAATCTTTGAATTAGCGCGTCGATTACCGCGCTAAAGTCTGCATCTTTGCAGCGGAGAATTTGACCCATGGCATAAGCTGCGTTCGATCGAACCAGATCATCTTGATCCTTGGTTAGGGCCGCCAACAAAGCCCTTACGACCTGAGCATTCAGGCCATTCGCAGACTCACCCAGCGCATAAACTGCCAAACGCCGAATGCTAACGCGCTGATTACCCACAAAGGGCAGTATCTTATTGGCCTGAGCAGAACCGGATATTTTCAGCCCATAGCAGGAGGATCGCCGAACCGACTCTTCGGCGTGCGTTAACCCTTCAAGCAGCACATCTACAGCCGCATCGGACTGCATTTCCCCTAACAGGTAAGCGGCCTCAACCCGTTTCGCTTCATTGCTACTAAACAGCGATTGTTTTACCTCAGCCAGAGACTTAGATACCAACGCGGTAGATTCCGTGTTGCTCGACCAGTTCCAAATATTACGCACAATCGGTTGAACCTCTGGCAAAAGCTTCCGCATATATTCGGTTGCATCAAACTCCGACTGATGCTGCCAAGCCGCGCGGGTAGGCTCTTGAGTGCGCATAAAATGGAATTTATACATAAAACGGTCTGCAGCCTCTAAAAATGTGCGCGAGCCTCTGTGCAAAATATCGTAGTGACACAGCACCACACTGCCTTTGGGTACGGTTACAAATTTACGCTGCAAGTTTGGTATGCCCAACGAGGCAACGGATTCGTTTAACCTACGATCTCGAAAGCTCAAATCTTCGTTAGCCAACTCCTCTCGAGTAAAAGCTCGGTCTATCCCGTCGAAGGAATGCCACGTGCCGTCTGGTTTTTCAAAATCATTGGTCCAGTACTGGGTACCTAAAATAAGCTCGGTGGGGCCGTTTTCAGCGGTCACTTCCTGAGGATAATAAAATAGCAGCGCCCAATCCGGGCGATGCGCCCGGTAATGTCCACGCTCATTCCACGGCAGGTTGCCGTCTTGATGAAAGACCTGATCTGCATCAGAACTTTTATGCACAAAATTATGCGGGTGAATGACATAGCTATCGCCAAGCATACTGCTCAATGCCCCGCTTACCGACGGGTCTGCAAATAGTCGGTCTATCTCAGGAATACGCGCACGCAGACTGTCGCCAATAATATCTAAATGCGCGGTGTTGCTGCGGGAGTCCTCGACCAGGGCATAAATTTGCTGGGCGCTTCGGTAAAGGTGGTCATGAAAGGCTTCGTCCAAGCTTTCGGGCTGAATGACTAAAATCCCATCAGATAAATATTGAGCATATTGCTCGTCGGTTAATAAGTGCTTCATGGCTAATGCGGTCTAAATTTTTGCTTAGAGGCAGATGCATGTTTTAAAACACGCTGAGTCTATAGCGAACAATATTGGATGGTCCTAATCTAGCTTACGCCCGCGCACCACCAACACAAACGCAATACCGCCTAGAGTCAGCAACGTGGACAGCACAATCCGTTGGTTGAGTGGCTCAAGTAGCAGCAGCGCACCACCAACTGCGGCAATGGCGGGCACCGAAAGCTGTGCCAGCGCAGCAGTCACCGAGCGGATAAGCCCAAGCAAATAATACCAAATCGAATAGCCCAGTCCTGAGGTAACCGCGCCAGAAACCGTTGCCGCCAGCACGCCCTGCCAGCTTATGGAGAAATTTTGAATTTGGCTAAGGCTGACTACGATAGCGATTAGCGAGGCGTAGAAGAAGTTTTGCGCTGTCGCCTGAGTCGGATCTTTACCCCCGGCGCCCAGTAATGAATAAATTCCCCATGCAACCCCGGCTATCGCCATCAGCCCAGCGTACCCAGGCGGCGGCGATTCAAGCCCTGGCGCAACAAGATACAGCAGCCCTGAAACCGCAACCGCGTATCCTGCAATACTGGCTAAAGTCGGGCGTTCGCCGCCCTTCAGCGCATAGGCCAGCATAGTGATCTGCACAAAACCAAACAGCAGCAGCGCGCCCGTTGCCGCGCTGAGTTGGTTATAGGCGAAAGAAAATCCCAGCATATAAGCCAGCAGCGCAAGCACCGGCACAATTCTTGGCTTAGCGAGTTTAAAAGACGCATCTTTAATATAAACAAGGCACATTAAAAAAGCCGCGCCGGAGATCAGCCGCAAGGCTGAAAAGCTGGCGGCGTCTATAAGATCTGAACCCAGTGCGTAGCGACAAAGCACAGAATTTGCGGCAAAGGCGATCATAGTTATGCCGGTTAGTAACACCAAACCCAAACCACCGCCCGCTGAATTCACTTGAAGACCCCCTGCTTGGACACTGCGGCTTTGAGACAACCAGATCGCCGTCCGCGCTCAGCGTGTATAGGTTGAGCCCACATGGGGCGCGGTAAGACGCGCCGAGCGGCCAAATAATTTTTCGCGAAAGCTGCCCTGCCGATAGCGGGTTTTAAAAACCCCCATCTCCTGCAGCTGGGGGATAACCAAATCCACAAAGTCGTCTACGCATTCTGGCATCACCGTATAAGCCAAATTAAAGCCATCTAAACCCGAGGTTATAAACCAGTCGTTGAGTTGGTTGGCAACACTTTCTGGAGAACCCGAAATGACCGGCCCCGCTCCGCCAACGGCAAGACCCGATGCCCACTGCCTAACCGTTGCAGTTTCGTTTCCCGCCAACGCAAATTGGATGGCGTCGGACTTTACCTCAGTAATTTTCGCATCCAATTCTAGGGTCGACAAATCGGTACCCATCCATCCAGAGAGCAAAGCCAAGGCGCCCTCATGCGAACCATACTGCCTATAGTCCGCTAGCTTTCCTAAAGCCTGAGCATCCGTTTGCCCAACAATGACGGTAATTGCGCCAAAAATTTTCAGATCTTCGGCTTTACGCCCGTTGNCTNNCGCTTGGGCGCGCAAACTTTCCACAGACTTCGANTGNTGCTNGGGACTGTTACCACCAATAAAAACNCATTCNGCATGTTCGCCAGCAAAGGCCTGGCCCTTTGGNGANGTACCNGCNTGAAACAGCACCGGCGTGCGCTGGGGNGANGGCTCGCAAAGGTGAATGGCGTTAAGCTTGAAATATTCGCCGTCGTGCTTTACCGNCCTTACTTTTTCAGGATCGGTAAATATGCCTTTTTNCCGNTCTCGAATAACCGCGTCATCATCCCAGCTGCTCTGCCATAGGCCATAAACCACCTGCATGTATTCATGGGCGATATCGTAGCGGGTGTCGTGAGCCTTTTTCTTATCCTGACCAATACCCTTAGCCGCACTGTCTAAATATCCGGTGACAATATTCCAGCCCATGCGTCCATCGGTTAAATGATCTAAAGACGAGATTTTTCTCGCAAAACTATAGGGCGGCTCATAGGGAATAGAACCGGTAACCCCAAAACATAAATTTTGTGTCACCGACGCCATGACCGGCACTACNGTAAACGGATCATTGGTTGGAATTTGCATAGCCGTNCGCAGTGCAGCATCGGGCGACCCGGCATAAACATCATAGACGCCGGANACGTCCGCTAGAAATATACCGTCGAATAACCCCCGCTCTAGGGTTTTCGCAAGTTGCTGCCAATAGGCCATGGAATTAAATTGCTGGGAGGTATCGCGTGGATGACGCCACAAACCCTGTGACTGATGCGCAACGCAGTTCATATGAAAAGCGCACATAAGCATTTCTTTCGCCATATTACCCACCTCGCGACCCTGATGACGCTTTGATCCTACNGTGGGTTATAAATTTTCTACAATGCTCGCCGACCGCNTGCAGCTCGTGACGCCAGGAGTACCNGGNCACTGGCCNGCNGTGGCAGAACAAAACTAACGGACCGNAGCCCTGCTCGACGTAGTGCAATTCGATACCGTTTGCATCAATTACGCCTTCTTTGAAANGTGAAATCCCGCTCGCAAATTCCCTCGTTGCNTGTCAGTGANCATATNAACCCCTGATGCAGACCAAACCACTTGCNGCCACAGATCACAAAATCAGGTTCCANCCTTGGAATTTTTCGACCAACAATTGTCGGTGACGCTCGATTCAAATAGCTGGCAGTAGATAGGCATCCAAGACACCTAGGGGACCTAGCACAGCATCAACCGCGGCACGATCTGACACCGATAACGCTGCAATTTCCGCCTTGATATGNCAGCGACTAATCTCGCTATATTTCAGAGAGCGCATGGACACTGGACCGTCGCCAAGATCTACCTCGCACCACTTTTCACCTGCGGCCAAAGCCTCTCGCGATACTCGAAGAAAGCGATGATAACTGTCGCGCATGTGGTCAAAGCAGGGCATCAATGTTTCGGCTAGTGCATCATCNGGCAGATAGTCGCCGTCGTCGGAGCGCGCNAGGAATACCCGNTCCATGGCCCCAAGCATGGTTGGTGCGCAACCTTCGATCCAACTGCGCGGCTCCGGGTCCGCGGCGATATGCGCCTTAAACAAACCAGCAAAGGTAAAATCGGCCAAACAGGCCCGATCACCAAGAAGAAAAGCATGTGTCTGGAAATGTCCTTCTACTGCACTCATCAAGGCTTCAAAGTCGGCTCTGACGGCAGCAGCTTGATCTGGACCACAGCCACGATTAGCACAGGCACGCAGCCCAAAGTTGTCGCGCACACCCTCAATCATCTGCAACGCCTGCTGTTTTTCTTCTGCGCTCAGACCTTCACTGAAAAACTTACCAATAGAGTTGGCGTAAAAGCCCAGGGCCACATGCGCAATATTCTCTGGGTAACACCAGCGACTANTGATCGCATAGCGACCAAACCACTCGTCGGCCCAATCCTCTAACAGGTGCGCGGCAATACGCTGCACCGGTGACGTAGGCAGAATCGCGCGATGCGGATACTTCGAATTGAGCANTAGTCCGATCGGGGTGGAGTCGTGAATGAACCACCCCTCGGGCGTTTGCAGACCCGGGATAAAATGCGTGCCCAGCCGACTCTCAACCATCGGCCCACTNTCCGCTGTTTTAAGACGAAACTCATAGTCCAGACTGAGGTAGTTAAGCATCGCCTGCAGCTTGCGCGTAAACAAACTGTGCTCACCACCCCACATGACGTAATGCCCTTCAAACATGTCGCCTCCTGTTGCTTTGATTTAACGATTTCACTGCCTCAACAGCAGTCGGCTTGATCGGCGGCGATGCAGCGCCACCGGCCGGAGGAATATTGGCGCGGGAGAGTATCGGCGTTGAGGAATGATTTGATCCGAGTAAATGGTGGGTCGTCTGGGGTTCGAACCCAGGACCAACGGGTTAAAAGCCCGGTGCTCTACCAGCTGAGCTAACGACCCATCGACTCGCAAGCGCGGCGCATTGTAGTCACCCGAGTAGGGTGAAACAAGGGGTTATGCCCTACCTTCAGGCGTATCGCGTTGGATCGGGAATNCCNGCGNTAACAAAGCCCTCGCGGCGCAGAAAGCACGACTCACAGACCCTGCAAGCAGCCCCTGTGTCGTCGGCTTGATAGCATGAAACTGTCAACGAATAATCAACACCTAGCGCCGTTCCTTGCCGAATGATTTCGGCCTTTGTCAGATCAATCAGCGGAGCGTGCACAGTGAGCCTGCTTTCTTCTACGCCCGCTCGGGTCGCAAGGTTGGCCATGTGTTCGTAGGCGTCAATAAAGGCAGGCCGACAGTCCGGATAGCCCGAATAGTCCACCGCGTTAACGCCCAAAAAAATGTCGCAGGCGCCAAGCACCTCGCTCCACGCCAACGCTAGGGACAAAAATACCGTGTTTCGGGCCGGTACGTAGGTGATCGGAATCGCTTCTNCACTGGCATTCGCCNCNGGCACGTCAATGGCTTCGTCGGTCAACGCTGACCCACCAAACTGGCTCAAATCAATGGCAACGATTCGGTGCTCTTCGACCCCAACTGCCGCCGCGACNCTCTTTGCCGCATCGAGTTCTGCTCTGTGACGCTGTCCATAGTCGAAACTCACCGCATAGCAGGCATAGCCCTTGGCCTTAGCCATGGCCAGCACCGTCGCCGANTCCAATCCGCCAGATACCAGTATTACGGCTTTTTTCATGGTCTTGCCTTACTCAACATTTGCTTCGGTGCACTGTGGCGTGCTCGCNAAAAGNCGCTTCTACCGCCCCGGCACATCGCCCCAGAGCAGCTTGTGCATTTGCATTTGCATGCGCACCGGCAGGCGGTCAGCGACAATCCAATCTGCCAGATCACAAGGGGGTAATTCGTAATGGCTCGGCGAGAACAACACATCGGCAACGCGCTCGTACAAGCCATGTTCATCGCATCGCATACGCGCCCAGTCGTAGTCTGCGCGGCTGCACAATACAAACTTGATTTGATCCTGCGGATTCAGATAAGCCAAGTTTGACCAGAGGTTACGGTGAGATTCCTGAGAGCCTGGGGTCTTTAGATCTAGCACCTTAACCACCTCGACGGGAACACTCTCNACACTCAGCGCGCCGCTGGTTTCCACCGACACCGAAAACGACGCATCGACAAGTCGCTGCATGAGCTCNATGGCATTGGGCTGCGCCAGAGGTTCACCACCGGTGACGGTGACGTGGCGAACTCCAAGGTCCAGTACTTGGCTCACGATATCGTCCAATGGCATCCGNGTGCCGCCAGAAAATGCATAGGCGCTGTCGCAATATTGGCAGCGCAGCGGGCAGCCCGTTAGGCGCACGAATACCGTCGGCAGACCTACNGTATTCGCCTCGCCCTGCAGAGATAAGAAGATCTCGGTGATTCTCAGATCAGACATGAGTGCAGACAATTCCCAACAGCGGANNCACTTACTCCATTTCTGCCAAATATCGTTTCGCCAATGCGCCTGCCGAACTCTGGGGGAATTCGGTTTGAACTTGCGTCAGGTAACGTTTGGATTCGCTCTCATCACCCAACTGAAAATACAGCACGCCGAGTTTGTAGAGCGCATCTGGTACTTTTTGGTGGTCTGGATACAGGCGTATGACCTGAATAAAATTCTGTCTGGCGGGCTCCGCGTTGCCGATAGCCAAGTGCAGTTCACCCAGCCAATAAAAGGCGTTTGGCGTGTACTGACCATTCGGATAGTCAACGATTAACTGTTCAAACGCACCCGTCGACTCCTCGAAGCGTTTGGCGCGCATCCACCTGATGGCCTGCGCATAGGCTTCACGCTCGGTTGTCGGCACAGGCTCGTTTTGCACGATAGGCGCAGAGAGGTTNGGNAGCGCTGGCTCGGNTGNTNGGCCCTGCTGATCAGATTCAGACAGGGGGGCCTCGTCGGACACTGGCGTTGGGCCTGGCGCCGGTCGGTTGGGGGCGAGCGCCGCTACTCGGCGGTCGAGGTCCACATACTGAAGACGCTGGTCTTGCTGCAGTTTCTGAATCAGGTAGGCCTGTTCTTCCACCAATCCTCTTAGCTGGCGAACTTCTTGCTGAAGAACCTGCATTTGATAAAAGAGCGGCTGGTCGCCGGTCATTGAGGACGCAGAAAGTGTGGCGGAGTTTTGAGCCGCNGGTGCCCACAACCCCTGATCTTCGGTGTCGTCGTTGATCCGAGCGTCGTACGTTTGAGTGTCGAGTTCAGCTGCGGCTCGGAAGANCGAATCCTCGACCGGCACCGCGGCAGTCGCTGCTCCGCAGCCAAGGGCTACTGCCAGCACAGCCGTCGAGGCACTAGTGCGAGCAGTAGCGAAGCCCAATGTTGAGCATTTCATACGACGGCGCAAAATCGGCACCCCGAGCAAGTTCTANCGATAGGAAACCACGGCGCGTCGATTTTGTGACCAAGCTCTTGCGTTGTTTGCTGGATTCGCCAGCTCTTCCTCGCCNTAACTGATCTCTTCTATCTGCCGTGCGCTGACGCCGTTGGCCACCAAGATAGCGCTAATCGATTTTGCACGACTTTCACCCANCGCCAAGTTGTACTCTCGTGTGCCCCGCTGATCACAGTGGCCTGCNACAACGACACTACGGCTTGGGTTCGCGCGGAGTATTTCTGCGTGCGTGCTTAGCGCGGCAAAATCCGCAGGGCTTACGATGGCTTGATCAAAGTCAAAGTAGAAAGTGCGCGAGACCGGATTACCCGAGGCATCAACAGGGGTTTTGTTATCAGCGGCGAAACCCGGTCCGGCTTCTTCAATGACTTCCACCACTTCGACTACTTCCGCGATTTCGGTTACGGGTTGCTGCTCGACCACTGGCTCTGTCGCCGTACTTGAACAACCGGCAATCACCAAAGTGCCAAACAAAGCGACCCAAAGGCGTTTTAGTTTTTCTTGAACTTGCATCCTTGTCTCCTCAGAAAATGGATCTAAAAAATCTTGTCACGCGCCCAATTCTAACCAGATTTTACCGCTCTGGGCTGGGCGTAGAATAGAAAATGTGAAATTTCTTCGAGTGATCGCCTATTTATGGACGGATTAGCCTCTTTGCGGCGGTACAACGTCTGGCAGAAAGGGCGACCATGCCGGTTCGCGAACATCGCCGGATGATGACGGTAGGCGATATTTCACGCGCCCATCTACTGACACCACGGCGAGAATACCCTTGTCTTGGTCTTGCGTGGCGTAAATCAACATAGCGCCGTTAGGTGCCAGCGATGGGCTTTCATCTAAACTCGATTCGGTTAATACCAGCAGACGGTCTTCCAGCAAGTCCTGCCAAGCGATATGAAATATGCCATTTCGACGATGNACGAACACGAGGTGACGACCNTCTGGCAGCAATCGGGCCCGGGCGTTGTAATCACCCACAAAGGTTAGCCGCTCCAAAAAATTGGTGGCCANCTCCAACTGATAGATTTGCGGCTTGCCGCCGCGGNCAGAAGTAAATACGAGGTATCTGCCGTCCGGAGACCATGAGGGCTCGGTATCGATGGCCGGATGTCGCGTGATACGCCGCAGCTTGCGCGTCTCGAGATCCATGACGAAGACTTCGGGGTCGCCGCTACGTGACAACACCATGGCCAATTGCTTACCGTCCGGCGAGAAAACTGGCGAACCGTTAATCCCACGGAAGTTGGTTAATTGCTCCCGATTCGGGCCATCGATATCCTGCAAAATAATGCTCGGACGACCTGTTTCAAANGAAACATAGGCCACACGTCGACCATCGGGAGACCAGCTGGCGGANAGTATAGGCTCGCTAGAATCAAAGAGGGTGCGGGCGCGCTCGCCGTCCACGTCGGCGACCTGCAGTTTGTAGCGCGCATTTTGCGTGCCGATATCTTGCGCGAGTACATACAAAATTTTNGTGCTAAATGCCCCGCGCACGCCGGTCACTTCGGTATACACAAGATCGGCTATTTTATGNCCCAAATCACGCCATTGTTCGCGNGCAATATTGAAGCTGACACTTTGTAGNTGCGACTGGGTCGNNACGTCGAAAAGTTGGTAACTGACCTGTATCTGGCCCAGCGCATTCGTCTGCGCCTGCCCGATCACCAGATAAGCGGTCTGCAAAATACGCCANTCACGAAAGAATACNGCGTCCTGCGTGCTGGGATAGGANAGCATGTTTTCCGGCGCAACTGGATCGAATTGCCCGCTGCGCGCCAAATCGAAACGGATGAGCTTGGCGAGGTTGTNNGCACTGTCCAGATCTTCGCTGAGCGCAAAAGGCACNACAGCGATGCGNATTGGATCATCGACCCCTTGATCAATAATGATCGTATCCAAGTCCGCCCAGCTGCTCGCCGCAAGGCTCAATAGCAACAGACCAGCGGCAAAATGCTGGCGCATGAGTAANAGGGCTTTAACGATAGGTCTTTGCATGATGAAGNTTCGTTTGTTCCGGCGCCGGCTTACCGTAACAGATCCTCGGGCCGAAAAAGAAAGTAGAAGCGCCGAAAGTTCGCTTCGAACACCGCATTGTCCTCGGGCACGCTAAATCGCTTAGCTCGCCGGATCGCCAACTCTGCGGAACGGTCAAAGGCAGCGTTGCCCGAGCTATCNAGCAATGCAACAGATAGCAACTCGCCAGTAGGAATGAGTTCAACGACAAAGCGCGCCTGCATGCCGTTTCGGGCACTGGGCGGTCGACTCCAGTTTTTGCGCACCAAGTCGTAGATGCCGGCNTGATAGGTGCGCACCTGTTGCGCATTCTGCGCGTTCAGCATTTGCTCAGCTTCTGCGTCTAGAGAACGTTGCAGCGAGTCGTCGGCCAACTCACCCAGCGCCGCTAAACGCTCGCGCCGCCGCTGGGCATCGAACTCTTTGCGCTGACGCTCCGCTTGTGCCGCCNTGNCCNCCGCGTCTGCGCTTTCCAACGGCTCAGGTTTTATGTCTTTTAGCGCTGGTTGAGGCTCGGGTGCNGGAGGTTCGGCACGTTTAACCGCCGGTTGCTTTGATGGCGCTGGCCTGACCTGCGGCGGCTCAATCACCAGCAACTTGGCATTGACCACCCTAGGCGTAATCACTTCGGCGATACCTTCTTGGCTGTCAAAGCCGCGCATCACGAATGCCGCAACCAAGCTATGCAACAACACCGCCCCGATAAAGGGCAGCGCANAAGATTGCAGCGCCGACATACGCGCCTATCCCTNGATATCCGGCGGGTCGGTAATCAGTCCGACACTGCTGGCACCAGCCTGCTGCAGCACAGTCATTACNCTCACGACGTCGCCGTAGGGNAATGNCGCGTCGGCTTTGATATAGACCGGCACATTGGACCGCGCGCGCAGCACTTTGCCTGCCTGTTCGCTAAGGGAAAAAATTGTCACCCGAGTACCGTCTTCTTCCTTCTTCGTGCGACTGGCAAGACCAACGTTTAAGAACAGCGCGCCATCGTCTCGCATCGACACGACTAATGGATCTGGCTCCTCGGTGTCGATGGCCTTTGACGGCGCTTGCGGCAGATCGACTTGCACTCCCTGAGTGAGCAGCGGCGCTGTTGCCATAAAGATTACCAGCAGTACCAACATCACATCGATGTAGGGCACGACGTTGATTTCCGACATGGGCTTGCGACGACTCATGACCTATGCGCCTTCACTATTGTTCGGGCGCGCATGAGCTGCTCTATGCAAAATTGCTGCAACCTCGTCGCAGAATCCTTCGTAGCGCTTCATAAGCACGTCGACGTTTGCTGAAAAACGGTTGTAGCCAATCACCGCCGGAATGGCCGCGAACAACCCCATGGCGGTGGCGATAAGGGCCTCGGAGATACCAGGCGCTACCGACGCCAAGGTTGCCTGGGTCATATTGGCCAGCGAGCGAAAGGAATTCATGATGCCCCAAACCGTGCCAAACAGCCCGATATATGGGCTGGTGGATCCTACGGTGGCAAGAAAGGGCAAATGTGTTTCTAGCCGCGCCTCCTCGCGCATCAGTGACACTCGCATGGCTCGCTGTGTGCCCTGCATGATGGCCTCTGCATCGACCCCCGGTTGCTCAGACAGCCGCGTGTACTCGCGAAAGCCCGCAACGAATATCCCTTCGATCCCGTTCAACTGTTCTTCTTGGGATAGCTCTTGGTATAGGCCACGTAGATCAATCCCGGACCAAAAGTGGTCTTCGAACGCTTCGATTTCTTGTTTGGCGCGACGCAGCAAGCTCCAGCGCTGCAGGATCATCATCCAGCTAACCACCGATGCAAGCACCAGCAATGCCATGACGCCTTGAACCAAGAGACTGGCATTGGCAATCAGTTCATAGACGGATAAGGGTTGGTTCATGTGGTTTCCTTAGCCTGTAAATATCAGTCGGTATTCTCACCATCGCTTGCACTAAAGTTGATGGCATTTTGTTTCAGGGTTTGCGATGCGCTGTTATCACTGTCGCGTTGCGGTACCGGCAAACCAAAATGCTGATAGGTTTTGGCGGTGGCGACGCGGCCTCTGGGCGTGCGCATCAGATAGCCTTGTTGAATCAGGTAGGGCTCCAAAACGTCCTCGATGGTGCCACGCTCTTCGCTGATGGAGGCTGCTAAGGCGTCGAGGCCCACCGGGCCGCCATCAAAACGATCAACGATGGCAAGCAGCAACCTTCGATCCATCGCGTCGAATCCTTGCTTGTCGACGTTGAGCAAATTCAGCGCCTCGTCGGCGAGCAGCGCGCTGACCACACCATCACCCCTAACCTCGGCCACATCGCGTACTCGCCTAAGCAGCCGGTTGCTAATGCGCGGCGTGCCGCGAGAGCGACGAGAGATTTCTGCTGCACCGTCTTTTTCAATCGGCAGATCGAGCTTATTGGCCGAGCGCGTGACGATCTCCGCCAGCTCTGCAACGCTGTAAAACTCAAGGCGCTGCACAATACCGAAGCGATCACGCAGAGGGCTGGTGAGCAGCCCTGCTCGGGTCGTCGCCCCCACCAAAGTGAAAGGCTGTAGCTCGAGTTTCAGCGAGCGCGCCGCAGGCCCTTCGCCAATCATGATGTCGAGCTGGAAATCTTCCATGGCCGGGTAGAGGATTTCTTCCACCACGGGACTGAGGCGGTGGATCTCGTCAATAAAGAGCACATCGCCAGCGTCAAGATTGCTGAGCATAGCGGCAAGGTCACCGGCTTTTTCAAGTACTGGCCCCGAGGTCGACTTCAGCGCTGCCCCCATCTCCTTGGCCATAATGTTAGCGAGGGTGGTTTTACCCAGACCCGGCGGACCAAATATCAACGTATGGTCTAGTGCTTCGTGGCGCTTTTTCGCAGCCTCGATAAAAATCGACATCTGCTCTTTCACTGCACTCTGGCCAATGTATTCATCGAGCCGCAGCGGTCGCAGCGCGCGGTCTAAACCAGCATCACTGCTATCTTGAACACCCGAGACAAATCGATCCGGCTCAATCGCCACTAACTTGCCCTCCCCATACTACGCAACACCCAGGTCACCAGTTGTTCAGTGCCTGAAGCTGCTGGTTCATCTGCCAGCGCCTGCTGCGCCCGATGCACTGCCTCGGCAGCTTGATTGGGTTTGTAGCCGAGCGCGATGAGCGCATCCTCGGCTTCGCGACCGGCCACCGAATCCGCAGAGCCGACAGCACTGACCACCGACGAAAATCCATCCGGAATCAGCACATCGAGCCGAGACTTGAGTTCTACCATCAGCCGTTCGGCAGTTTTCTTACCCACCCCTGGCACCTTGGTCAGTGCGCCGACCTCATTGGCTTGAACCGCACTAACCAGGGCAGCGGGATTGATCGAGCTGATCAGCGCCAAGGCCATTTTAGGCCCGACGCCATTGATACGAATGTAGGTACGAAACAAGTCACGCTCTCTTTGGTCAGCAAATCCAAACAGTAGCTGCGCTTCTTCACGAACGACAAAGTGGGTAAACAGCGTCATCGATGCACCGATTTGCGGGCTCGACGCGAGCACCGATGCACTCACCTCAACTTCATAGCCAACCCCTGCAACGTCCAGCAGCAGTTGATTGCCTTCTATCAAGGCGAGGTTTCCGGTCAGCCTGCCAATCAAATGAGGTGCCCTTCGGTTGTCGTCTAGGTTTCGCTTAGCGCCGCAGTATTGACGTGGCACAGGGCAATCGCAAGGGCGTCGGCCGCATCAGCTTTTGGGGTGCCGGGCAGCTGCAGCAGAACCCGCACCATGTGCGCCACTTGCTCCTTGTTGGCCCGACCGGTGCCCACCACTGCCTGCTTCACTTGCCGCGCCGCATACTCGAAAACTGGCAAATCACGAGCAACCCCAGCCGCTATAGCAACCCCTCGGGCTTGACCGAGTTTGAGGGCCGAAGCGGCATTTTTCGCCATAAACACGGATTCTATGGCAATGGTGGTTGGCGCGAACTCGCTAATGATTTGACTGATCCCGTGGAAAATCGTGCCCAATCGCTGGGGGAGCTCGGCTTGTTGGGCGCTGATGCAGCCGCTGGCGACGTAATGCGCTCGTCGGTTAGAAATTTCGAGCACCCCGTAGCCGGTTGATCGTGAGCCGGGGTCGATGCCTAGCACGCGAAACGGTGGGCCGGACACGGCTAGCTTAGCCGGCCGGGCATACTACTCGTAAGCATCGTCAGGGAACTCTCCATTACTGTAAACCTCCTGTACGTCGTCGAGGTCCTCTAAGACATCTATCAGGGTAAGCACCTTGCGCGCTTGCTCGGTATCGCACGGGCTAGTGGTCGAGGACACCATGGTGACCTCCGAATGATCAGGTTCAAAACCGGCATTGGTTAACTCGGTCACCACCTGATTCAGCGTCTCCCAAGGCGTGGTCACTGTAATGGCGCCGTCGTCGTCACCCTCGATATCCTCAGCGCCCGCCTCCAGCGCAATATCCATCAGAGCTTCTTCATCGGTACCCGGTGCAAAACTGATCACCCCTTGGCGGGTGAACAGATAGGCAACGGATCCATCGGTGCCCAAATTGCCGCCGTACTTATTAAACGCGTGACGCACCTCGGCGACGGTACGATTGCGGTTATCGGTCATCGCTTCAACCAATATAGCCACGCCGCCGTTGGCATAGCCTTCGTACGCCAGTTCTTCAACATCGTTGCCTTCACCACCGCCAGCCCCTCGAGCCACGGCGCGTTCGATAGTGTCCTTTGGCATGTTGGCGCCGAGCGCCTTATCGACCGCCGCCCGCAGTCGCGGGTTATCGTCAACAACCCCGCCACCCAAACGCGCGGCCACGGTGATTTCTCGAATGAGCTTGGTGTAAAGCTTGCCGCGTTTTTTATCTTGGGCAGCTTTTCGGTGTTTGATATTCGCCCACTTACTGTGTCCTGCCATATCCCCCTTCCCGTTCTCAACATCCTAGTGGCGGTATTGATGTTACTGCGCGGCGCTATCACCCGCATCTGCGGCGACCACGTTCGCTGGGCCGCGCAAGCGTATGTGCAAGTCTTTGAGCTGCTGATCTTCTACCGTGCCGGGTGCTGCCATCATCACGCAGGCAGCGCTTTGCGTCTTTGGAAAAGCGATGACGTCGCGGATAGACTGGGTATCGGTCATTAACATCACCAAGCGATCCATACCCAGTGCGATGCCACCATGGGGCGGACAACCATACTGCAAGGCATCGAGTAAGAAGCTGAACTTTGACTGGCCAGCCTCGTCCATACGCAGCACATCGAATACTGCTTTTTGCATTTCGTTGTCATGAATTCGCAGCGAGCCGCCACCGAGTTCGTAGCCATTTAGCACGACGTCATAAGCCGCCGCTTGCGCCGCTGCAGGATCAGCGAGAAGCTCCGCAGGCGTGCAGGACGGGCGCGTGAAAGGGTGGTGTTCGGCGCTGAAGGATCCGTCTCGGTCTTGCGAAAACATGGGCCAATCGACCACCCAGCAAGGGCGATAGTGACCTTCAAGCAAGTCCAGGTCACTACCCAGTTCGCCGCGCAGCGCACCCATGGCATCGTTCACAACCTTCGCGCTGTCCGCACCAAAGAAAACCAAATCACCGGTCTGCGCGCCAACGCGTTGCAGTACCGCGCTAACCACGTCCTCAGGAATAAATTTCAGAATGGGCGACTGCAAACCCTCTACGCCAGCCGCCAAATCATTGACCTTGATATAGGCCAGTCCCTTGGCTCCGTAGCGCCCGACAAAGGTGGTGTAATCATCAATCACTTTGCGAGACAAGGAAGCAGCGCCGGGCGCCCTTAGCGCAACCACACGCCCACTGGGATCGTTCGCAGGACCATTAAATACTTTGAATTCCACCTGGGTAAAGAGATCAGCCACGTCGACCAAGCGCAGCGGATTGCGCAAATCTGGGCGATCGCTGCCGTAGTCGCGCATGGCATCGGACCAGCTTAGCACCGGAAATTGCGGAAGCTCGACATTCATCACCGAGATGAAGACCGAGCGCAACATGCCTTCAGTCAGCGTCATGATGTCAGCTTGATCAATGAAGGATGCTTCGATATCGATCTGGGTGAATTCTGGTTGGCGATCGGCGCGTAAGTCCTCGTCACGATAACAGCGCGCGATTTGGTAGTACTTGTCCAAACCCGACATCATCAACAACTGCTTATATACCTGCGGAGATTGTGGCAGCGCAAAAAACTCGCCGGGGTGTGTGCGACTGGGAACCAGATAATCTCTGGCACCCTCGGGTGTAGCTCGGCTCAGTGTGGGTGTTTCGATATCCCAGAAGCCGTGTTCTTCTAAATACGCGCGCACGGCACGAGTAATCCGCGCCCGCGTCTGCATGCGCTGCTGCATTTCAGGTCGCCTAAGGTCCATGTAGCGATAACGCAGTCTGATGTCCTCGCCAGCCTCGGAGTACTCGTCCAGTTGAAAGGGCGGCGTCTTGGCGGCATTGAGAATCACTAGCTCTTTGCCGAGCACTTCGACCTCACCAGTGGGCATGTCTGCATTCACGGTTCCTTCGGGCCGGGGGCGCACCTTGCCCTTGGCCATGAGCACATATTCATTACGCACAGAATCCGCCAGCGCAAAGCTCTTCTCTTCGTCTGGATCAAAGACCACCTGAAGCACGCCAGTGCGGTCGCGCACGTCGAGGAATATCACGCCACCGTGATCACGTCGGCGATGCACCCAACCGTAAATTTCGACTTCTTCACCGGACTCTGAGGCTCTCAGATCTCCGCAATAGTGGCTGCGCATGGCCGTACCCTTAAATAATTTGCTAACAATTAGCGTGTTTGAATGAAGCCGACATCATTGCCGCACTAGCTGTCACTACTGCTGCTTGAGGAACTGGTCGAACTGGTCGAACCGCTCGAGCTCTCGCTGCCCGATACGTTCTTTTTCTTGCCAGATTTGAAATCTGTCTCGTACCAACCGCCGCCCTTTAAGCGAAATCCCGCTGCCGAGATTCTTTTCTTCAACGCGTCTGCGCCGCATTCAGGACATGTGAACAGTGGACTCTCACTGATTTTCTGCACGGCCTCTAGTTCATGACCACAGTTTTCACAGCGATACTCGTATATGGGCATCTGTTTTACTCAGACTCTTTTGTTGTGTGTTCGAAGGTCGCGCATGATCGTAAAAAAAGCAGCAAAAATACAGTGATTTAGCGCTTTTTTGTTGCCTACCNGTTTTTGATCGGCTATAAANCCGCCGTTATTTCTNAGGAAATAGCACCGATACTTTGTGCGACCTTAGACGCCAGAGTGTTTCAATTCCGCGCCCGAGGCGANATCGGTCTCGCAATGTCCGACTCGCTAGGGCAACGGGAGCATTAGATGGAGAGCGTTNTGGCTGTGCGTAAGACGCGTAGTTTGTNATAACGATTTCTATATGTTACANCCGGGAACTGAAGCATGTTTGGCGTTGCGGAAAAATGGCTTGGCATTGATCTGCTACCTTTCTGCTGATAGCTANAGGGCACTAAGAAACAGGAACGCGGCAAAACCCCGCGCTCAATTGTGATATCGCGTCGGCGCATCANCATTGAGCATGAGTGGAATTACGCTGTTTAATTTTAGGAAATAGGACCAACGATATGGCTACGCAAAAGAAAGCAACGNCAAAAAAAGCCGCTGCAAAGAAAGCTCCCGCAAAGAAACCCGCAGCTAAAAAANCGCCTGCAAAGAAAGCTGCCGCGAAAAAAGCACCGGCAAAAAAAGCTGCNGCGGCTCCCGTAAAGAAGGCACCTGGCATCAAAGCTAAGATGACCAAGACCGCTATCCTTAACGAAATTGCCACAAACACTAACCTCTCTCGCGCTCAGGTGAGTTCAGTAATGGATGAACTTGAATCCGTTATCGAGCGTCATATCCGCAAGCGTTCTGTCGGCGAGTTCACGCTGCCAGGCTTACTGAAAATCAAGGCCGCGAAACGTCCTGCCACGAAAAAGCGCATGGGTCGGAACCCTGCNACTGGCGCAGAGATCGCCATTCCCGCCAAGCCCGCGACCACTCGTGTTCGCGTGACAGCTCTGAAGAAGCTCAAGGATATGATCGTTTAATTATCGTCCTTGCAGCGCAGCCGACCTCTGAAGAGATTNGAGGTCGGTTNTTTTTGCCCAGCTTTTAAGAAATCGCTNNGCAGTCGAGCGCGGTCATCGTCGGCANAGACACAGATNATGCTTGTGGTCGACCAGCGCCTTTGTGTCTAATGCGCTCACTCTCAATGCACACACTCGAAATCCGCTATGCGCCAATCCCTACTGTTGCTTCCAACCCTGAAAGAAGATCCTGCCGATGCGGATATCATTAGCCACAAGCTGATGCTGCGCACGGGCATGATTCGACAGCTTGCCAGTGGCCTGTATACCTGGTTACCGCTGGGGCTTCGAGTGCTGCGCAAAATCGAGCACATTATTCGCGAAGAAATGAACCGCAGCGGTGCCCAAGAGGTGTCGATGCCNGTGGTTCAGCCTGCTGAGCTTTGGATAGAAACCGGCCGCTGGCNAAAAATGGGCGATGAAATGATGCGTATGCAAGACCGGCATAAACGCGATTTTTGTTTGGGGCCAACCCACGAAGAGGTCATCACCGATCTGTTTCGACGCGAAGTGCACAGCTATCGCCAGCTACCCGTGAATTTTTACCAAATTCAAACAAAGTTTCGCGACGAACGACGGCCTCGCTTTGGCGTCATGCGCGCACGTGAGTTCACGATGAAAGATGCCTACTCCTTTCATTTAGACCAGGCCAGCTTTGACGCCACCTACGAGGAAATGTATCGCTGCTACGAGCGTATTCTGACGCGTATGCAGCTGGAGTTCCGCGCGGTGCAGGCAGATACCGGCAACATTGGCGGTGACAACTCCCACGAGTTTCACGTGCTCGCGCAATCTGGCGAAGACACCATTGCCTACAGCGACACCGGCACATACGCGGCCAATTTAGAAAAGGCCGTAGCNCTCGCACCTGAGCCAGCCCCAGCCGGGGTCGAGACCATGAGTCGAGTTGATACGCCAAATGCNAAGACCATTGAGTCCGTCGCGCAACAGCTTGGGCTGCCGGCGTCACAGAATNTCAAAACCTTGATCGTCGAGGGCGAAGAGGCCGGGGCGCTGTTCGCCGTCATTTTGCGCGGCGACCANGAACTTAACGAAATCAAGGCAGCCAAACTTCCTGGCGTAGCCTCACCGCTGTCCTTTGCGGCAGAAGAACAGATNGCCAAAGCCATGGGTGCCAGCGTCGGCTCATTGGGGCCCGTGAACTGCGGCATCCCCTTTTATGTCGACGCAAGCGCAGCCAGCATTGCCGACTTTGTGTGCGGCGCCAACGAAGACGGTGTGCATTTACGCGGCGTGAACTGGCAGCGAGATGTCGCGCTTGCCCCCGAGCAGATTGTCGATGTGCGTAATGTGGTTGAGGGCGACTCAGCGCCAGACGGCAAGGGCAAGATACAGTTCTTACGCGGCATCGAAGTAGGCCATATTTTTCAGCTAGACCGCTCCTACAGTGCGCCCATGCAGGCCACCGTGCTAGACCACGAAGGTAACAACCAGGTGCCAATCATGGGTTGCTATGGCATGGGTGTAACGCGCTTGGTGGCTGCGGTGATCGAGCAAAACCATGACGACAATGGTATCGCTTGGCCAGCGCCACTTGCTCCGTTTCAGCTTCATATTATTGCGCTGAACGCGCAAAAGTCGGAGGCGGTGAGGGAAGCTGCTGAGCGCCTCTATCAACAAGCGTGTGATCGGGGTATCGAAGTCCTGCTCGATGACAGAGCCGAGCGGCCCGGCGTGAAGTTTGCCGAAGCAGATCTCATTGGCATTCCGCATAGAATCGTTATTGGTGATCGTGGGCTAAAAAGTGGCGTGGCGGAATATCGCAAACGCAGCGATGAAACCGCGACGGAAGTCGCGCTTGAGCACGCGCTGGATGCCCTCACCTAAGCTAGGTCGAACGCAGCTAAAATCTCGCCGAACCCAGCTCAAACGAACCTTGGTACCGCTACATTTGGGGCGGAGGCTGAGCGGAATCCAACTTTGCTGCAATTAGCGCTTCTGCGGTTTGAGGCCCTACAAGCACTCGATGGAGTGCACCACCCGGCGCGATCACGACAGTCATTGGCAATACTGTCGCTTCGTCGTATCCAAGAATGCTTTGGGGATCATCAAGCAGGGTCGGAAAGGTGATGCCCAAGGCATCGATAGACGCCTGCAGTTCACCACCCTGAAGATAGTCGTAGTTAACGCCTAGCACCGTAAAACCATCGTCCGAGCCGTTCAAGTGGTTAAGCTCCGGCACTTCTTCGCGGCAGGGACCACACCAGTCGGCCCAATAATTGATCAGCACCCATTCACCCTGCCATTGGCTTGGGCTCGTAATACCGCCGTCGAACAGGCGCAGCGGATGCTTCGGCGCGCTGTCCGCGCAGGCCACCAACACCAAGACAGCGCTTAGCAGCAAGCCCCACAGGCTTGCACGCAACGTTCGGTGAACAGGCTGCTGTACTTGAGTTTTCGGCGTCATTATTATTTCGGACAAATACTTAATCTCTGGAAATACTCCGTCTAACAGCGTCTTCTTGATGTGAATAATCCAGTGTCGCGCCTATACTATTCTCATCATTTCGCCTGCGCGCTGTTGAGACCATAAGACCATGTCTAGCTTTACGATTTATCACAACCCGCGCTGTTCCAAATCTCGGCAAACCCTAGCCCTGCTCAACGAGCGCGGCATTGAACCAGAGATCATCGAATATCTTAAGTGGCCTCTGTCCTTCGATGATCTAAAATCTTTGCAACAAAAATTGGATGTTCCGGCAGTGGCGATGATTCGCAGCAAGGAACAGGCCTTTGAAGATCTTGGGCTGAATGCTGCGCCGCAAAGCCACGACGCCCTACTGAAGGCAATCGCTGTGCAGCCTATATTGCTCGAGCGACCTATTGTCGTTCGCGGCAATCAGGCGGTTATCGGCAGGCCTCCTGAAAACGTGATGGAACTGCTATGAGCCAGCCCTATGTGTTGATTCTCTATTACTCGCGCACCCAAGGCACGGCAAACGTGGCCTTGCGTATGGCCAGAGGTGTCGATCAAGTTGAGGGCATCGAGCCGAGATTACGCACGGTACCTCCTGTTAGCGCGGTCAGTGAGCGCACTGCTCCTAGTGTCCCGGATGACGGGGCGGTCTTTTGTAGCAAGGAAGATCTGATTGGCTGCAGTGGCCTCGCCTTGGGCAGCGCTACGCGCTTTGGCAACATGGCGGCACCGCTTAAGTACTTTCTCGATACCACGGCAGACCTCTGGGCTGACCACCACCTGGTAGGCAAACCGGCCAGCGTTTTCTGTTCCACCGGTTCATTGCATGGTGGTCAAGAGTCCACCCTGCTCACAATGATGGTTCCGCTGCTGCATCATGGAATGTTGATTCAGGGACTCCCCTACAGCTTGCCGGAACTCAACAAGACCCAAAGTGGCGGCACGCCCTATGGTGCGACTCACGTGCAGGGCCATACAGACGGCGCAAAGTTGACCGAGCACGAAGCTAATTTGGCTGTTAGTGCGGGTAAACAATTGGCCGAGCTATCGCTGCGCCTGCACCACACTAGGTAGGCAACCAGAATCGATCTCGCAATCAACCAACGTAAGGTGCATTCATGCAAGGTTGGCTTTTCCTCACATTTATCATGGTTGGTTCTCTCGTCGGCGTGACCGGCATGCGTCAGTTTTTCGTTGAGCCACTGTCCGACCTTAGCGTCAATGCGATTTGGTTTGTGCTGCAAATTCTGCCGTTGTTGCTTTGCCTGCCCGCGGCGCTGAGAGGTCAGCTAAAGGGTATGTTCTTCCTATGCTTGGTCAGCACGCTGTATTTCATTCACGGCGTACTGATCGTCTTTGATCCAGAGCTTTTTTACTGGGCAGTCGCCGAGCTGTTTTTTTCGCTGGCTTTGTGCGCCATCACGGCCCTGTTCGTGCGTAAGCTTCGCGAGTTCAACGCCACTCATGGGGCCGATGAGCCAGAGAGCGTAGAACCCAACACTTAGGCCTTAGTGAATAATCGGCGATTGCTCTAGGACGACGACCGCTTCGGCCTCTTCAACGTCTTGCACGAGATAACGGCGCGTCGTGATGCCGCCATCTGAGATCTCTGGGACACGCCGCAAAAAAGCTTCTACGTGAGGTGTCGATAGGTGAGCCATGAGCGCATCCATGGATTCCCATTCTTGTAGTACCACCAAGGTATCTGGGTCTGATAACCCTCGGTAAAACTCATAGGTGATACAGCCTTCTTCACTGCGGGCTGCCATGACTAGATCTTGCGCCATGGCGAGCGCACGATCTAACTGCCCCGACTTTATCGGGATACTGCCTTGCATAATGATCACGCTATTTTATCCATCCTTGGCTGCTCAGCGTTT
The DNA here is from genome assembly GCA_002726925.1 of Gammaproteobacteria bacterium. Lineage (GTDB taxonomy): Bacteria > Pseudomonadota > Gammaproteobacteria > Pseudomonadales > Azotimanducaceae > UBA4421. The sequence goes on from PBTJ01000092.1 coordinate 22,928, forward strand.
GGTGTAACTCATCGATAATGGCTGGATCATCAATGGTGGAGGGTACTGTGTAGCTTTCACCATCAATCATCTTTCGAATCACTTGCCGCAGAATTTTACCGGATCGCGTCTTCGGTAATCTTGCAACGATCAGAGCACGCTTGAAATTTGCGATGGGCCCTACAGCATTGCGCACTGCTTGCACCAATTCGGCCTGCAGTATCGATGCTTCTAGGTTGACACCGTCTTTCACCAGCAGCAATCCCGCTGGCACCTGGCCCTTTTCCGCATCAGCAATGCCAACCACCGCACATTCTGCGATCGCCGGATGCTCTGCCACAACCTCTTCGATACGCCCTGTAGACAATCGATGACCCGCTACGTTGATCACATCGTCGGTGCGCCCCATGACGAAAACGTAACCATCCTCATCACGATAGCCGCCATCGCCAGTCAAATAAAACCCAGGGTATTCACTGAAATAGCTGTCCTCAAAACGCTGGTGATCGTTCCACACCGTAGGAAAGGCACTGGGCGGCAGCGGCGCTTTGATGACAATTGCGCCCTCCTGATTTGGCCCCACTTCCTGCCCGTCTTCGTCCATTACACGCAAATCCCAGCCCGGCGCGGGCAGTGAACACGATCCGGCCTTGGATTCGAGCAGCTCGATTCCCGCCATGTTGGCGCAAATTGACCAACCGGTTTCTGTTTGCCACCAATGATCGATCACGGGAACGTGCAGGTGCTCTTTCAGCCAATGGTAGGTCGGTGGATCCAAGCGCTCGCCAGCGACGAATTGGTACGCCAAGTTCGATATATCGTATTGCTTCAACAACTCACAATCTGGATCTTCCTTACGCATCGCGCGAAATGCCGTGGGCGCGACGAAAAAGCTCTTCACTTTGTGGTCGGCTAAGACGCGCCAAAACGCCCCGGCATCCGGCGTCTTAACCGGCTTGCCCTCATATAGAACCGTAGTGCAACCGGCGAACAATGGGCCATAGACGATATAGGAGTGACCGACCACCCAGCCAACATCTGAGGCTGCCCAATACACATCGCCTACCCCAACACCATAAACCGCGCTCATGCTGTAATTCAGGGCCACCGCGTGCCCGCCATTGTCTCTGACGATACCCTTGGGTCTACCCGTGGTACCTGACGTGTACAGCACGTAGAGCGGATCTGTCGCCTTGACCGGCACGCAGTCGACCGGCGAGGCTTCGCCCTCCCACGTCAACCAGTCGATGTCCCTTGGCGCCGCCAAGGTTGCCTCAGATTGTGGGCGTTGCAGCATGACAACGTGATCGGGTTTATGGGCCGCTAGATCTATCGCGTCGTTCAACAGAGGTTGATACGCAATCACGCGATCACCTTCGATACCGCAAGAGGCGGCAAGCATTACTTTTGGATTAGCATCGTCTATACGCATGGCCAGTTCCTTCGGCGCAAAGCCGCCAAAGACAACCGAGTGAATCGCGCCGATGCGAGCGCAAGCCAGCATCGCTGCCACCGTCTCGGGCACCATGGGCATGTAAATCACGACGACGTCACCCTTCGTAACGCCCAATTCGGCAAGACCGCCAGCAATGGTCGCGGTCTTTTCAAGCAGTTGCGCATAGGTGAAATGCTGGACCACGCCGGTGACAGGTGAATCGTAGATCAGCGCGGTTTGCTCGCCCCGACCCCCGACCACATGCTGGTCCAAGGCCACGTAGCAGGAATTCAGCACACCATCTGAAAACCAGCGCCAAACACCGTTTTGATCTTTTTCGAGGATTTTTTCGGGAGCTTCAACCCATGGAATTCTAGTGGCTTGCTCAGCCCAAAAGCTCTCGGGGTCGGCCAAGGATCTGGCGTATACCTGTGTGTAGGTTCCAGTGGTGATGTCCGTTGGCATAAGGACTCCTGCTTCTGCTCCAGCCAGCCTCAAGTCTGCGTTTTATCGGAGGACAAAAAAACCGTCAGCTTATTCAAACTGACGGTCAGAAGAACATCGCTGCGCATACCCTTAGTGTCTGCACTTGTATATGGACAGCCTGACTAACGCTCTCTATCCACCGGTTATATGCGGCCGCGTCGCGGCGTTACTGCGTGTATCGCTTGATCTGAGCGGGTTTCGGACAACGCGCAATAAGATCCTTGTAGGTCTTCATGCGTTTGCCGATATTCTTATGCTCACAATAAAAATCCACTGCCCGGCGCCACGCTTCCACTCGGCCATGTTTGGCTATGGAGACGGTGGTATTAACAATCTTCAAGCGTACGCGCGACATGACGCCAACCTGAAATACCGGTGTAAGGGTACCGCTCTTCTCACGTTTCATGCGGCACAAAATACCCTTTATCTGACCTGTTTCATCGAGATTAATCTCGCGATCATTTTTGTCCCGCCTCTTCTGCTGCAGCACTTTAAGCTCGGCATCACGCGTCTCTGCTAAGGCCTTCACCTCAGATTTCTTCGCACCGCGAATGCGCTTGCTGTTTTCTTTTAGGGAGAAATATTCTTGGTAGGTCTTGCCATCGATTTGGCGTCTGACTCTAAAGCCGTAGAATCGCGGATTGTCTAACAGTTCTACACTCATCGAGGAATCCTTCTTTCGCATTTTTATTTTCAGGATAAGGCTGCGATATCCGGTCGTATCGCCCAGCTTCCCGCTAAAACGTCAGTCCCCTCCTGCCTAACGCCTATGCCTATCTTTTACTTTCTTTTACTTTTTCTCTCCCCGACGCCGCCATTTAACCCCAAAATAGCGGCACTTTCACGGCTATGAGAGCAAAATTATCTACCAACATCGTTTTCAGGCGACCGAATGCTGGCACGGTTATGGATTTTCGCCACATCATTGGCGGACAAATATCAGCCTCAGAGAATGTCCAGCTTGGGGAGGCTTTTAACCAAATCATCTAAGGCCTTCATCTCCGTCAAAAACGGCTCCAGCTTATCCAGCGGTAAGGCGCTGGGGCCATCGCACTTGGCGTTGTCAGGATCGGGGTGTGCCTCTAAAAATAGGCCCGCCAAACCAACAGAGATACCCGCTCTACCTAGCTCCGCCACTTGCCGTCGACGACCACCGGAAGCAGCTCCCATCGGGTCGCGGCACTGTAAGGCGTGGGTAACATCAAAAATCAGCGGGGCGCCATTGCTGACTTCTTTCATGGTGCGAAAACCTAGCATGTCCACGACCAAGTTGTCATAGCCAAAGCTGCTGCCGCGCTCGCAGAGCATGACCTTGTCGTTGCCACACTCGCTGAATTTTTCGACGATGTTGCCCATTTGACTGGCGCTGAGAAATTGCGGTTTCTTGATGTTCACGACAGCGCCAGTGTTCGCCATTGCCTCGACCAAGTCAGTTTGCCGCGCCAAGAAAGCGGGCAATTGAATGACATCGCAAACGCTCGCCACAGGCTCGCACTGATAGATCTCATGCACGTCGGTAATCACTGGCACATCAAATGTCTGCTTGATCTCGGCGAAAATTTTCAACCCCTCGTCCATGCCAGGGCCTCGATACGAACGAACAGAAGATCGATTGGCTTTATCAAATGACGCCTTAAACACGTAAGGAATGCCCATTTTTTGGGTGACATTCACGTGATGCTCTGCTACTCGCATGGCGAGATCCCGCGACTCCAACACGTTCATGCCTGCAAACAAAACGAAAGGCCTGTCGTTGGCAACCTCGATGTCTTTAACGCGAATGGTTTTGCTATTCATCAGTTGCGCCTAGTCGTGTGTAATTTGAGTGTCTGGATGCATTAACCCGCCACCACACCATTGCTGGTGAGCGTGGCAATTTCTTCTGCCGACAGACCATAGTCCGCGAGCACCGCAGCGGTGTCTTCGCCGGGCACCCGTGGCGGTGCAATGTCAGCGGCTGGCGTGCGAGAAAATCTCGGCGCGGGCGATTGCTGCAGCATACCTGCCACCGTTTGATAGCTATTGCGGGCCTTATTGTGAGGATGGTCGGCGGCATCGATCAGGTTCAGTACCGGCGCGAAACACACATCGCTGCCCTCCATAATTTCGCACCATTGAGCTTGTGTTTTGGTCCGGAAGACCTCGGTCAGCTTGGCCTTTAACTCACCCCAACGGCCGCGATCCATCTGCGGCTGAAAATATTCCGTGTCCAACCCTGCCTTCTCCATCAACAAGGCATAGAACTGCGGCTCGATCGAGCCAATGGAAATGTACTCGCCATCTGCCGTTTCATAGGTGTCGTAAAAGTGTGCGCCGCCGTCGAGCATGTTGGTGCCGCGCTGCGTATCGAAAACGCCACTAGCGGACATGGAATAGAACATCGCCATCAGCGCTGCCGTGCCATCGACCATAGCCGCATCGATTATCTGCCCCTGACTCGACTTCGTCGCCTCCAAAATGCCACAGACCATGCCGTAGGCTAGCAACATACCGCCACCGCCAAAATCACCAACCAGATTCAACGGCGGCACCGGTCGCTCGCCGTTGCGGCCGATGGCGTGCAGGGCGCCTGCCAATGAGATGTAGTTAATGTCATGCCCTGCGGCTTGGGCCATGGGGCCTTCTTGGCCCCAGCCGGTCATGCGCCCATAAACGAGGCGTGGGTTTCTGGCCTGACAGTCTTGCGGCCCAAGACCCAAACGCTCGGTGACGCCCGGCCGAAAACCCTCGATCAGGCCGTCCGCCTTTTCCACCAGACGTAACACCGCCTCAACCCCTTCTGGACTTTTTAAGTCCACCGCGATTGAACGTCGATTGCGCGTCAGCACATCTTTCGGCGCATGCGTCGCTTGAGCGGCACCAATGCGTTCAACCCGAATCACTTCGGCGCCCATATCTGCCAGCATCATGCCGCAAAATGGCCCCGGTCCAATGCCTGCAAGCTCGATGATCTTAAATCCCTTAAGCGGCCCCTTCCCCTCAACTGTTCCCATGCGTTACTCCGGTCGCGCGATTATGCTCAAACATGTCCGCCGAGATCTTACTGACGAGTACGAATTTCAGCCACCAACAAAAATGCAATATGCTCACTGGCCACTAGCCAAATCAGCCAACGGCCATAAAACCGAATGCGCAAAATTATTCATTGCGACTGCGACAGCTTTTATGCCTCTGTAGAAATGCGCGATGACCCGCGTCTGCGCGATATACCCATCGCGGTGGGAGGCAGCGCCAGTCGACGCGGCGTGATTGCTACCTGCAACTACGTTGCGCGTAAATATGGCCTGCACTCCGCCATGCCCATGGCTCACGCACTTCGGCTTTGCCCTGATCTCGTCGTAGTGCCGACCAATATGGAAAAGTACCGGGTTGAGAGCCAAAGAGTGCAGAGCATATTTTACGACTACACTCATTTGGTCGAACCGCTGTCCTTGGATGAGGCCTTTCTCGACGTCAGCGAATGCTCGCTGCACCAGGGTAGCGCGACACGCATTGCCACAGAAATTCGCGACCGGGTGCGCGACGAAGTAGGCATCACCATTTCTGCCGGCATCGCACCCAACAAGTTTTTAGCGAAGATCGCATCGGATTGGAACAAACCCGACGGTCAGTTCACCGTAACGCCCGATAAGATCGATGACTTCATGGTCACGCTGCCGGTGAACAAGATATTTGGTGTTGGTTCAGTGACCGCGAAAAAGATGAATGCGATAGATGTCCATACCTGTGGTGATCTGCAGCAGGTCGGCGCCAGCGAGTTAGTCCGGCGATTCGGTAAATTCGGCACGCGACTACACCAGCTTTCTCGGGGCCAAGATGAGCGCCCGGTCAGTCCTGACCGTATTCGCAAGTCTGTGAGTACCGAGCGCACTTTTGCCGATGACCTACCCACCCTAGCCGCCTGCAACACAGCCCTGCGAGATCTGTTTGAAGATTTGCAGCGCCGCCTTGCCAAGGCGCAATGTGCTCATCGCATCAAGAGTCTGACTTTAAAATTGCGCTTTACCGGTTTTGATACGACAACGGTTGCCAGCGCCGGGCAAAAAATAGCCTTTGAAACCTATTTATCATTGCTCGAGACCGCCTGGCTTAGGCAAGAAAAACCTGTGCGCTTAATCGGTTTGGGCGTACAGCTAAGAGAGGATGAAAACCCAGATCAGGCCGACTTGTTCCTAGACAATCATGCCGACAACGGCGTCTCAAGCTGAGCAGCCGAATCTTAGCGGATCACGAGGCCAAGCGCGGCGGGTTCAACCCGCAAACTGAATGCTGGCAAACCGAGCATAAAGGTCGCTGCCTTGCATCAGCTCATCATGAGTGCCGCTGGCGATCATCCGACCCTCTTCAAACACCAAGATACGATCTGCTTGGCGCACCGTTGAGAGCCGGTGGGCGATCACCAATATGGTCATCTCGCCTTTCAGCGCCTCAACACTCTTACGGATACTCTGCTCACTTTCAGCATCTAGCGCACTGGTGGCTTCGTCTAAGAGCAAGAAAGCGGGTTCGGCAATGAGCGCTCTGGCAACCGCGAGTCGCTGACGCTGACCGCCGGACAGTCCAACGCCGTCTTCTCCCAAGGGTGTCAGTAAGCCTTGCGGCAGGGCATGAACAAAGGTCCACGCATTCGCAAGAGTGAGCGCTCGCGCAACTTGTTCATCGCTAGCATCCGGTCGACCGTAGGTCAGGTTGTCACGCACGCTACCCGAGAACATGGCCGGAGTTTGCGGCACAAAACCAAACGCGCCTCGCAGGGCGTGGAGCTTAGCTTCGCGCACATCAACACCGCCCAACTTTATCGACCCAGCATCGACATCGTAAAAACGCTGCAGCAAATCAAAAAACGTACTCTTCCCGGCGCCGGAAGGACCAACAAGCGCGACCATCTCACCGGGTTGAACATTGAAAGACAAATCTTGTAGCACCGGTTGATCCGGCCGGCTGGCGTAGCGAAAAGCGAGATCTGTTACCGACAAATCCAGCGACTGCCAAGGCGCCAACGCATCCACGGAACCGTCTCGAACGGTGCTTGGCGATTCCAGCAATTCGACCAAGCGCTCGGTAGCACCTGCGGCTCGCTGCAGGTCAGTCCATACCTCAGAGATTGCCCCAACAGATCCCGCAACGATAAAGGCATAGAAAATGAAGGCCACCAACTCGCCCGCCGTCGTGCGTCCGCTGAGCACATCCTGGCCGCCAATCCACACCAAAACGGCGATGGCGCCGAAGGCCAGCATCATCACCGCGGCCACAAGCACCGCACGCAACCATATCCGCTGCAGGGCAACCGCCAATGCCTGCTCAACAACCTCGGCAAATGTATCGATGTCCAAGGCCTGATGATTGAAAGCCTGCACAATTTTGATGTGCCGAAAGCTTTCACTGACATGGGACCCCACATCAGCCAGACGATCTTGGCTTGTACGCGACAGCGAGCGCACTCGCCGACTAACAAAAATCACTGGCAACACCACCATAGGCACACTGGCCAGCACAATGAGCGACAGCTTGGCATTGGTCACAAATAGCAGCACTAGGCCGCCGATAAACATCAACATGTTGCGCAGCGCGATAGAGACCGAGGACCCGATAACCGTCTGCAGCAATGTCGTGTCGGTTGTCACTCGCGACTGAATTTCGCTTGGGGCGTTTTCTTCAAAAAACCCTGGATGCACGTGTATGAGGTGATTGAACACCGCTAACCGAATATCTGCGCTAACGCGCTCCCCCACCCATGACACGAAGTAGAAGCGCACAAAGGTGCCAACGGTAAGTACGGCAACGAAAACGACAAACAAACCCAGTGATTCATTGAGCACGTCATTTTGACCACTGGCAAATCCACCGTCTATGACGACGCGCAAACCTTGGCCCAAGGAAAGTGTTGCGCTTGCGGTGATGATCAGCGCAATGCTGGCCAGCACGACTTGAGGCAGATAAGGACGCAGAAACGAAAACGCCGGACGAATCCGGCGTATGTTTTTAGAGGACGGTCTTTCTTCTTCTGCCATGGAAGCATTATGGCTTGTTAGCCGCCCGCTTGCACTCATGCGCCTCAAGCGTCTCGTATAAATCGCTTGCCCATCACCACCACCGATTCTTCGACATAGCCTATACGCTTATAAAAATCTGCCGCTTGGGGGTTTGACTGGCGCACCATCAAGTTCAGTTTGGGGCAGCCTTGAGCCGTCAGTTGCGCCTGTACTTGAGACATCAGCGTTCGCGCCAACCGATGGCCTTGGCATTGCGGTGACACAGCAAGATAGTTCACGCTGCCTCGATGTCCGTCATAGCCATACATTACGGTTGCGACCACCTTCCGATCGATAAAACCAATAAGAAATTGTTTCGGTGAATGCGCCATTTTGCGCGCGATATCCTTGGCCGGATCATTCTGCGGCACCGCTAGACCAGTGGATTTCCAAAGCGCGATGACCTCAGCTTCATCCGCTGGTTCAAATACTCTGATCTTCATCCTGCTACGCATCGCTTTATCCCTGCTTAAATTAGGCCATCGCTGCCAAGTCCCACAGCGCTTGGACAGCCGCGCTGTTTGCGAGTGTGCCGCGAATCCAAAAGGGAAGAGACGACGCACTTCACAGAAGCAAAAGCTTTGTCGCTTTCTTTGGCGAGGCCTCTATCGATTTGAGATCGACAGTCACTGCCGTTATCTTGCGAGGAACTTTCGGCAAAAAGTCTGGACCCAACGTTATGGAAGAAGTTGAATTTCTTGAAACCGCAACCGGCGCTAACCCGGTCGGCTGCGTCATTTGGATGCACGGTCTCGGCGCCGACGCCACAGACTTTGAACCCATCGTGCCGCTACTGCCGCTTGAGGCGGATCTACGCTTTGTTTTTCCGAACGCTCCGGTGAGGCCGATCACAGTGAACGGCGGTATGGAGATGCGGGGTTGGTACGACATTGACCCCAACTCACCCCTCGCCAGCGGCGACGACATACGAGCCTCCGTTGAGGCCATCACGCAATTGATTGAGGCTGAAGTGGCCAGTGGCTTTCGCTACGATCAAATCACGATCGCAGGATTCTCCCAAGGCGGTGTCATTGCGCTAGAGCTAGGATTGGGCTTTCGCAAGCGTTTGCGCGGCATCATGGCACTCTCCACCTACGTCAACGACCATGAACACTTAGCCGAGCGCGTGGACTTCGCCAACGTCGACACACCTATCTTCATGGCTCATGGCGTCAGCGACCCCATGATTCCTATCACGCGGGCAATCACCTCCCGCCAGACACTTTTAGATCTTTCTTATTCCGTGCAGTGGCAGGAATACGCCATGGGCCATCAGGTCTGTCCACAACAAATCACGCATATTGGGCAATGGCTGAATACCATCTACAGCCGGTAGTGCTGCAGGGAACCGAGGCGGTGGCGCTAACGCCACTTAACGCATCTCCTCGTGAGTGGATCACTTGTGTGCTCGCAGACTTCGACGCCTTTTTGCAGGACCATGCATCAGCGGAGAAAAAAGCCTCTGGCATGGCACTAAGCATGGTGTCGCATTACCCAGATAAACCAGCCCTCGTGCGGGCTATGGTCGATCTGGCGGTAGAAGAGCTCAATCATTACAAAGAAGTCATGCGCCTGCTCATGGCCAAACAAATTACGCCGGCGGCAGATCGTAAGGACCCCTATGTCACGCGGCTGAACAAACTTGTGCGCAAGGATGCCGCCTTCTTTTTGCTCGATCGGTTACTGATTGGCGCCATTGTTGAGCGCCGAGGCGCGGAGCGTTTTGCCTTGATCGCCAAGCATGTGGCAGATCCAGAACTGCAAAAATTTTACGCAGCGATCGCCAAGAGTGAGGAACGGCACTGGCACCTGTTCGTGCAACTCGCGACAGATCTGTGCGGGCATTTACCGGTTAACTGTCGCTTTTGCGAACTCGCAGATCTCGAAAATGCCTTGGTGGCAGACCTGCCTGTGCGCCCAGCGCTGCACTGACCCGCCAACGAATTTGCTCAAGCATTGAACCTTCAGCCTTTCGCTCGTTATTTAGCGAACTACGGGGAGACAGAAGCGCGCGCCCTGCTGGCAGGCAGTTCCCTAACTGCGAACGTACATGGACGCGCGCTCGAGAGCGATGATCGCTGGCAAGGGTGCCTTGTGGTTCCTGCCTTTGATGAATCCCTGGATACTCTGCAGAAACAAATTGACGCCTTGGCAGCCAAGCAAGTGCTACTGATTCTGGTGATCAACGCGCCGCAAAATGCCGCCCCAGAGGCCTTGCAGCGAACCCAAGATCTTTACAACCAGATCACAGCGGCAGGCTATGCCTATGTCATCGTCGTTGATCGTGTCTCCGCTCCTTGGCGACTCAATCCCAAACAAGGAGTAGGACTGGCGCGCAAAATTGGCACCGACCTAGCCCTTGCTCTGATCGAGCAGGGCAGAATTCACTCGCCTTGGATTTTGCAAACAGATGCCGACGTGGCGCTTCCACCTACCTATACCGATCTGGTGCACGAGGCGTCCCAACAAATACTCAGCGGCGTAAAAATTTTTCCGCATACGCACTTCAGCGACGACCCAACATTGCATTTTGCTGCGCGGCTATACGATCAACACATGGACTACTACGTGGCTGGTTTAAGCGCCGCGGGCAGTTCTTACGCGCATCACAGTCTTGGCAGCACGATTGCCGTACATGCCGCGACTTATGCCGCCATTCGTGGCTACCCAAAGCGCAGNGCCGGCGAGGACTTTTATCTGCTGAACAAGGCTCGAAAAATCGCCCCAATAGAAACACTTGCTGAGCCGTTGCTCATCATTGAGGCTAGGCTTTCTGAGCGNGTGCCTTTCGGCACGGGGCCTGCCCTTCGGNATATTGTTGCAACTTTGCGAAGCGACCCAAGCGGCGATNGCTATNTAAGNTATCACCCTAAGTGCTTTGAAGCGCTTGGGTCAGCGGTTCGCGCACTAAATCGATGGGCAGAAGAACCTGCTGTCNCCATGGATGTCGACATCGCCGAGCGCCTATGTGCACTGGGCTTTGAGCGCTTTAAAAATAATCTCGCCAGACAACCCACAACCACAGCAAAACGCCTGCAATCAGTGCATGACTGGTTTGATGGACTGAAAACGCTGCAGTTTGTTCATGGCATGCAATCGGTATGGCCCGATTGCCCATTGCAACACACGCTGGCGCAGTCGCCGGAATTTTCCCAAAGTCGTTGAAATTCAAACAAATACTTCAGGACACGCCTTAACACCCGCCGCCGTAAAACGTACACTGCTTGCCGCTAATTTCTGCCGTTCCGCAGTCAGAGCACACCAAAGCAACAACAATGCATAAGATCTTTATTGACGGACAAGCCGGTACAACGGGGCTGCAAATCAGCGAGCGATTGGCGGCCCATGCNGATATTCATGTGCTACAAGCTGACCCTGCCACCCGCAAAGACCCTGTCGCCAGAGCTGAGCTATTAGCCAGTGCGGATGTAGCCATTCTCTGCCTGCCAGACGACGCGGCCCGGGAGTCTGTGGACTTAGCCGCGGGGAAGACGCGAATTTTAGACGCAAGCTCGGCGCATCGCACCGATGCCGCATGGCAATACGGNCTACCCGAACTCACGACCCAAAGTCGCGCGGAGATCGCCGCTGCTCAGTACGTCAGTAATCCCGGCTGCTACCCNCAAGGATTTGTCTTGCTGGTGCGCCCGCTCATCGAGGCAGGCCTGNTGAGCCGCGACATGCCACTGCGCTGCAACGCCGTCTCCGGCTACTCCGGNGGCGGGCGTCAAATGATCGAGCAATTTCAAGCAATGGACGCAAANACCGCGAACAATTTNGCGGTGCAAAGCTACGGGCTCGATCAAGGTCACAAGCACCTACCTGAAATGACGGCGTTCAGTGGCACNTTGGTGGCACCCATTTTTGTGCCTTCGGTTGCCCACTACGATCAAGGCATGCTGACGCAAATACCGCTGTTTGCTAGCGAGTTAGGCGGGGTTTCACCGGCGCAGGTGCACGCGGTGCTGGCTGAGCGCTATGCCGCTGAACCCTTTATTCACGTTGCCGACCTGGGCGATCGCAGCATGCTGCAGGGTAACTTCTTAAATCCCACCGCTCGGAACAACAGCAACGATATGGATTTATTCGTTTTTGGCGATACACAGCGTTTGGTGCTTTGCGCCCGCTACGACAACCTTGGCAAGGGAGCCGCTGGTGCTGCCGTACAGAACTTAAACCTTATGTTAGGACTAGAAGAGACCACTGGACTATGACCATGGCGACCACCGAACCTTTAAACCAATGGGAAACAGCAGCGCTAAAGACGCAGTTGGCCCACTGGCGGACCCAGTACGATGGGCTTCGCGGCGGTAATTTGAAACTCGATCTGAGCCGGGGTAAGCCCGGCCTCGAGCAAATCAGTCTGAGCGACGGCTTAGACGGCGTGCTCGACGGTAACTTCATCGCCGCAGATGGCACGGACACTCGCAATTACGGCGGGGTGCGAGGGATCGCTGAAGCACGGGGCCTCGGTTCCGAACTGATGGGCGTTCCGGCAGAGAATATTATTGCAGCGGGTAACTCCAGCCTCAGTGTTATGCACTTGGTTCTGCGCACCGCAACAGACCTCGGGCTTTGGAGTGACGAGCGCACTTGGTCGCGCAGCGATAAACGCAAGCTACTGGCTCCGGTACCAGGATACGACCGGCACTTCGCTTTGTCCGAGCACTTCGGCATCGAGCTAATACCCATTCCAATGACGGAACACGGCCCTGATATGGAAGCTGCGCGCGCAGCCGTCAGCGACCCGTCGGTAAAAGGCATCTGGTGTGTGCCCAAGTACGCCAACCCTACAGGCTGCACCTATGATCACGACACGGTCGCCGCGCTAGCGCAGTTACCGGCGCTGGCCGCAGCCGATGACTTCGTCGTGCTTTGGGACAACGCCTATGCGGTGCATGACCTTGGTGACGAGGGCGACGTTTTGGCCTCGGTCTTTGACGCGGCAAATACGGCGGGCACGGGTGATCATGTTGTTCAGTTCGCCTCGACATCCAAAATTACCCATGCGGGCGCGGGCGTTGCCTTTATCGCGGCATCGACCACGGTGTTGAATGCTCTGGATAAACACCTCTCGGTATTCACTATTGGCCCGGACAAAGTCAATCAGCTAAGACATGTGAAATTTTTGCAGGGCAGGCTGCAGGATCACATGGCCGACCACGCCACCATCATTCGTCCTAAGTTTGATTTGGTTGAAGAAATCTTTTCACGCGAACTCGGTGGACTCGGTATTGCCCAGTGGACCAAACCTAGGGGCGGCTACTTTGTCTCCCTCGATGTGCGGCCGGGACTGGCGCGCAAAATTATCGCCATGGCCAAGGATGTTGGCTTGACCCTGACGCCTGCCGGGGCCACCTTTCCCTATGGCAATGATCCGCAAGATCAGAACATTCGCATTGCGCCAACCTTTGGCTCTATGGAAGAAATTCATGCAGCCATGGATATTCTGACGCTTTGCATCAAAGCTGCGTCAGCCGAACAGATCTTGGCGGGTCTATAA